>JAZFTA010000083.1:0-5149 GCA_036446415.1 Rhodospirillales bacterium
AATCGCCATCGCCGCCAAATCCGTCACCGTGGGCCGGAACGGCGGGCTGAAAAGCCATCCCCAGGATAAAAAACAGCCCAAGTAACGCTTTTGAACGTACCCCCCCCAAGAAACATAAAACTCCAAAATGCTGCATTTTGACCAGGCCCCAAAACGCAACGACTACCCCCCGGAGCTTCCAAGGACCATAACCCACCTACACTCAAATAACATGAAATGGACCGCTAACCAACAAACTATAATGGTCGAAGCAGCTTATAACAATTTACCTGTTTTTCCGCGAATGAGGGGGTATTTTGCTGGTCAGCGGACCCTGGGGCAACCTATTATCAGGCAATGATTTATACCTGGGTTCCGGGTTCCCTTGGGTCGGAGGGCCGGGATTTGAAAAGTGTAATGCGTAGTGGAGGGCGGTTTTTTTGTTACATGCCTTAAGTCTGGGATTTGTCCTTTATTTCCTTTGGATTCTCCTATCGGGCCATTTCGATCCTCTGCTTTTGGGTCTCGGCGTGGTTTCGGCCGCCGCCGTCGTTTTCATAGCGCACCGCATGGACCTTATCGACCACGAAGGCCATCCCGTTCACCTGAGCTGGCGCTTATTTCTTTACTGGCCGTGGCTGATCAAGGAAATCGTCAAGGCCAATCTTGACGTCGCCCTGCTGATCGTCAACCCGAAAATGCCGATCAGCCCGAACATGCTGGAGGTCAAGGGGTCGCAGAAAAGCGAACTGGGACAGGTAATTTACGCCAACTCGATCACCCTGACCCCGGGAACGGTGACCGTGGAACTGGAAAAGGGCATGTTCAGCGTGCATGCCCTTACCCATCAAGCCGCCGATGGGGTGAGGAACGGTGAAATGGACCGCCGGGTCACTGGCGTCGAAGGCCACCTCGATCCCGTGAACGAGGGCTAGACAGATGTTCGCCGCCACCACCGCCGCACTGTTGGTTACCATGTTTATCGCCCTGATACGGGCCCTAAAGGGGCCAACGGTCTATGACCGTATTCTGGCGGTCAACAGTTTCGGCACACTGACCCTCCTGCTGATAGCGGTATACGGTTTTCTCACCGGACGGCCGGAATTCCTGGATATCGCGCTGGTCTACGCCCTCATCAATTTCATCGGCACAATCGCGGTTACCAAATACGTCACCTTTTCGGACCTTGGATATTCTTCCGACTTTGACGAAAGAGGTGACCTCTGATGGCAATGGTCGTGGACATGGCCAGTTGGTTTTTCCTGATAACCGGGGCTGTTTTCGCCCTGATCGGAGCGATCGGCATAATCCGCCTTCCCGACGTATTCAGCCGCATGCACGGGGCCGGAATCATAGACACCATGGGCGCCGGAATGATCCTGGCCGGCTTGATGCTCCAGGCCGGCCCGACCATCGTAACGGTCAAGCTGGGGCTGATTTTGGCGTTCATTCTGTTCACCAGCCCGACCGCGACCCATGCCTTGGCGCGGGCTACCCTAAGTGGCGGCGTCAAACCTTTATTGTCCTCCGGCAGCGAAAAGGAAAACGAGTCATAGAAGACCTGATCGACATCGTCCTGTTAAGCTTCATGATGGTGACGGCTATCGCCATGGTCCGGCTAAGGAACCTGTTCGCCGTTGTCATGCTTTCAGGCATTTTCAGCCTGCTGGCGGCCGTGCTGTACGTGGTGCTTGACGCGGTGGACGTCGCCTTCACGGAAGCCGCGGTCGGGGCCGGCATCTCGACCGTTCTCATGCTGGGAACCCTGGCCCTTACCAAATCCGAACAAAAGGTTACAGCGCGGCGTCCCTGGGCGCCGTTATTCATGGTTACGCTGACCGGAGCATTGCTGATCTACGGCACGCTCGACATGCCTCCCTTCGGCGACCCCACCGCCCCCATCCACCATCATGTGGCGCCGCGTTATATCGAGAAATCCGGATCCGAGGTCGGTCCCTCCAATATCGTAACTTCCATACTGGCCAGTTACCGTGGATACGACACCCTTGGCGAGGTAACGGTTATCTTCACCGCCGCCGCCGGAGTCCTGATCCTGATCGGCCGGGGCCGGCGCAGAGGCAGGAAATCGAAAGACATCCTTAAATCCGAGGGGATGAAATGAAGTTCAAGTCGGTATTAAGGGTTATTTCCAAACTACTGATACCGCCGATCATGATGTTTGCCTTGTATGTGCAATTCCACGGCGATTACGGCCCGGGCGGCGGTTTCCAGGCCGGGGTCATTTTCGCCAGCGCCTTCATACTTTACGCCCTGATCTTCGACGTCGACTACGCCCGCAAGGCGGTTCCGGCCTGGGTTACCAGGACCGGGCTGGCCTTGGGCCTTATGCTTTACGCCGGGGTCGGGGTGTTCGGATTGTTGCTGGGCGGCAATTACCTGAACTACTCGGTGCTGGCCCAGGATGCGGCCAGCGGCCAGCACCTGGGCATCACCCTGATCGAGTTCGGGATCGGTGTAACCGTGGCTTCGGCGATGATCACCATTTTCTACGCCTTCGCGGGTCAGAACCGTTAGCGACATGGATTTCGAGATTCCCGGCCTGTTCAACTACTGGGCCGTCATCGTCCTGATGATGGCCGGTTTTTATATCGTCATCTCCCAGGGCAATCTGGTCAAGAAAGTGGTCGGGCTTAATATTTTCCAGGTTTCGGTGTTCGTCTTTTACATCTCGATGAGCAAGATCAAGGGCGGCACCGCGCCTATACTCGGCGAGGGAATCGAAATTTACTCCAACCCCCTGCCCCACGTCCTGATCCTTACCGCCATCGTCGTCGGCGTCGCCACCACGGCGTTGGCCCTGGCCCTGGTGGTCCGCATCCACGACGCCTACGGGACAATAGAGGAGGATGAAATCAGGTCCCAGGAGGAAGAGCAGTGATCGCCGCTCATCTGCCCGCCCTTCAGGTGGTGTTGCCGTTGTTGGCGGCCCCGCTGAGCGTTGTGTTGAGGAACGCCGCCCTGGCCTGGATGTTGTCATTGGCCGCGACCTGGGGGACCCTCGCCATAGCTTTGAAGCTTCTTTTCCTGGTCCTTGACGGGGGGCCGATCATTTATGAGATAGGCGACTGGGCGGCCCCGTGGGGCATCGAATACAGGGTAGACATGGCCAGCGCCTTCGTCCTGGTCATCGTTTCGGCGATCGGCTCGGTGGTCATACTGTTTGCCAGAACCAGCGTCGCCGCCGAGGTCTCGTCGGACCGGGTGTACCTGTTCTACACCATGTACCTTTTATGCCTGACCGGCCTTCTCGGCATAGCGATCACCGGCGACGTCTTTAATCTTTTCGTGTTCCTCGAGATATCGTCGCTTTCGTCATATGTGTTGATCAGTCTCGGCCGTGACCGACGCGCCCTGACCGCCGCTTACCGGTATCTGATCATGGGCACAATCGGCGCCACCTTCTACGTCATCGGGGTGGGGATGATGTACATGATGACCGGAACGCTTAACATCGCCGATCTTTCGACCCTCATCCCGGCGGTGGCGGATAGCCGGACCATTATGGCCGCGTTGGCCTTTCTTACCGTCGGAATCTGCCTGAAACTGGCTCTGTTTCCGCTGCATCTGTGGCTGCCCAACGCCTATGCATACGCCCCGTCGGTGGTCTCGGCGTTCCTGGCGGCGACGGCGACCAAGGTCGCGGTATATATGCTGATCCGCATCATGTTTACCGTTTTCGGCGGAATTCAGGTAGTCGAAACAACGCCCGTCGGCCCAATCCTGATGACCCTTGCCATTGCCGCCATGTTCGTCGGCTCGGCCACCGCCATATACCAGAACAACATCAAGCGCATGTTGGCTTATTCCTCAATCGCCCAGATCGGCTATATGATCCTGGGCATAAGCCTCGCCACCGTAACCGGCCTGACCGGCGGCATCATTCATCTGTTCAATCATGCAATCACCAAAAGCGCCCTGTTCATGGTCATGGGGTGTGTTTTCCTGCGCCTGGGCTCTGTCGCCATTCAGGACATCGAGGGCCTGGGCCGGCGCATGCCGGTGACCATGGCCGCCTTCGTGGTCGCCGGGCTTAGCCTGATCGGGGTGCCCCTGACGGTGGGCTTCATATCCAAGTGGTACCTGATAATGGCGGCCCTGGAGAGCGACGCCTGGCCGGTGGCGGTACTGATTCTGCTGAGTTCCCTGTTGGCGGTAATCTACGTCTGGCGGGTCGTCGAGGCGGCCTACTTCCGCCCCGCCCCCGAGGGGGCAATTCCCCTCCGCGAGGCGCCGATCTCGATGCTGGTTCCGATGTGGATAATGACCCTGGCCAGCGTTTATTTCGGCATATTCGCCACCCCCACCATTGAGGTGGCGGAAAGGGCGGCGGCGACACTTCTGGAGGGCGTATGGTGAGCGGGGAGATGACTATTCTTCTGGCTTTGCTCACCCCGCTTGGGGGCGCATTTCTGATCCTGCTTTTCCGCACCTCCCCGAATCTGCGCGAAAGCATGACGCTGCTGTCCGCCTTCACCCTGTTCGGGCTTGTCGCCTCGCTGGTTCCCGAAGTCAGTTCCGGCGGCAGGCCGGCCCTTGAGTTGCTGGAAATGATGCCGGGGCTGAGCATTGCTTTCGTGGTCGAGCCGTTGGGCATGGTGTTCGCCTGCGTCGCCAGCTTTCTGTGGATCGTCACGTCGATCTATTCGATCGGCTATATGCGCGCTCATCACGAGGACAACCAGACACGCTTCTACTTTTTTTTCGCCATCTCCCTGTTCGCCACCATGGGCGTCACCTTCGCCGGCAACATGCTTACCCTGTTTATATTTTACGAGGTCCTGACGCTCTGCACATTCCCGCTGGTCACCCATTCCGGAACCGCGGAGGCCAAACGGGCGGGACGTGTTTATTTAGGCATCCTGCTCGGCACCTCCATCGGATTTCTGCTTTTAGCCGTTATCTGGACGTGGATCATCGCCGGAACGCTCGACTTCGCGCCAGGCGGGATTATTGAGGGCCGGGCTTCGGATTTAAGCGTCGCCATCCTGCTGGCCCTCTATGTGTTCGGTATAGGCAAGGCGGCGCTGATGCCGTTTCACCGCTGGCTGCCGGCGGCGATGGTGGCCCCGACGCCGGTTTCGGCGCTGCTCCACGCGGTGGCGGTGGTCAAGGCCGGGGTGTTCGCCGTTCTCAAGGTGATCGTTTACAT
>JAZFTA010000084.1:0-3832 GCA_036446415.1 Rhodospirillales bacterium
GCGACGGCATGCAGCTTACCGGCGGCCAGTTCACCCTGGCCACCGCCCTGGCCGGCAACGACCTGGCCACTTTCTCCGATTTCCCGGCCGAGATACGGGCCCCCGTCGGGACTCCCTTCGGGGTTTCCTCTTTCCAGATAAACTTCGGATCGCTGACCGTGGATACCTCCGGCGACGCCCTCGACGCGCTGGTCGCCATGAACCCGGCGGCCCTGTCGGTCGAATTGAACAGGCTTAAGTTGGGCGGCATCCTTATCGTCGATGCCGGCTCCTTCACCGAGCGCAACCTCTCCAAGGCGGGATACGATTCCAACCCCCTTGATGACGGCAGCCTTGACGCATACAACGCCTTCAGGATCGACATTTCCAAGATGACCCTGGAAGCGGTCAAGGGGCTTGGCCTTTCCAAGAAGGACGCCTTGAGGTGCAAGAACCTGTGGACCCTGGGCCTGGTCTATTGGATGTTCGGGCGTTCGCGCCAGCCCACCATCGACTGGCTGAAGGAGAAGTTCAAATCAAAACCGGACCTGGTCGCCGCCAACACCGCGGCGCTCAACGCCGGCCACGCCCTGGGCGAGACCCTGGAGATGCCCGACGGTTTCGGCGGCTACTCGATCCACGCCGCCGACATCGAACCCGGCACCTATCGCACCGTGACCGGCAGCGAGGCCATGTCGTGGGGGCTGGTGGTCGGGGCCCACCTGGCCGGCCTCAACATGGAGCTGGGCTCCTATCCGATCACCCCGGCCTCGGCGATCCTGCACACCCTGGCCAACCTCAAGGAGTTCGGCATCGTCACCTTCCAGGCCGAGGACGAGATAGCCGCCATATGTTTCGCCATCGGCGCCTCGTTTGCCGGGTCGCTGGGGGTTACCGCCTCCTCGGGTCCCGGCATCGCGCTCAAAAGCGAGGCCATGGGCCTAGCCATCAGCGCCGAACTGCCGCTGGTGATAATAAACGTCCAGAGGGCCGGGCCGTCCACCGGACTGCCCACCAAGACCGAACAGTCGGACCTCCACCAGGCGGTGCTGGGCCGCAACGGCGACAGTCCGCTGGTGGTGCTGGCCGCCTATTCGCCGCCAGATGGTTTCGACGTGGCCATCGAGGCGGTGCGCATCGCCACCAAATACATGACCCCGGTGATCGTGCTGTCGGACGGCTACATCACCAACGCCGCCGAGCCTTGGCGCATACCCGACGTAAACGAAATGGAAGGCTTTCCAGTTTCCTTCCATACCGAGGTTGAAGGCTTCCACCCCTTCCTGCGCGATCCTGATACCCTGGCCCGGGTTTGGGCCAAGCCGGGAACGCCGGGCCTCGAGCACCGCAACGGCGGCATCGAGAAGGACTACGACACAGGCAACATCTCGTACAGCCCGGCCAATCACCAGCGCATGACCGACGTCCGGGCCGCCAAGATCGCCGGCGTCGCCGACGACTTTCCCTTGCAGGATGTGGAAATCGGCCCCGACAGCGGTCGTCTGGCGGTCGTCGGATGGGGTTCAACCTACGGCCCGATCCGCCAGGCGGTAAGGCATACGCGCTCGGAAGGCTTGGACGTGTCGCACATCCACCTCCGCCATATCTGGCCGCTGCCGAGGAACCTTAAGGATCTGTTATCTGGCTTCGACCACGTCCTGGTGCCGGAGATGAACAACGGCCAACTTACCACCCTGCTGCGCAGCGAATATCTGATCGACACCGAAGGACTTAACAAGGTTTCCGGCGCCCCGTTCATGATCGCCGAGATCGAGGCGGCGGTGCGTGAAAGACTGGAGGGTTGAAATGAGCGCGCCCAATTTTGCCGAAAAACTGTCGCCCAAGGACTTCGTCTCGGACCAGGAGGTGCGCTGGTGTCCGGGCTGCGGCGACTATTCCATCCTCAAGGCGACGGAGCGCGCCCTGTCCGAGGTCGGGGCCAGCAAGGAGAACACGGTCTTCGTTTCCGGCATCGGCTGTTCGTCAAGGTTTCCCTATTACCTGAACACCTACGGCTTTCACACCATCCACGGTCGAGCCCCGGCGGTGGCCACCGGCGTCAAGCTGGCCAATCCCGACCTTGACGTGTGGGTCGTTACCGGCGACGGCGACGCCCTTTCGATCGGCGGCAACCACATCCTGCACGTGCTCCGGCGTAACGTGGACCTTCAGATACTGCTCTTGAACAACGAGATATACGCCCTCACCAAGGGCCAGTATTCACCCACCTCGAGGGCCGGCACCAGGTCCCCCTCGACGCCGATGGGTTCGCTGGAAAATCCCATCGCGGCGGCCCGTTTCGCGCTCGGCTCGGGGGCTCGGTTCGTGGCCCGCTCGGTCGAGACCCATCAGGGCAGACTGCTCGACATGATGAAAAGGGCCTATCACCACAAGGGAACATCGTTCCTTGAAATCTACCAGAACTGCGTCGTTTATTCGGAAGGCGTCTTCGCCGACTTCACCGCCAAGGATGTCGAGGACGACCGCCAGATCCACGTCGAACACGGCAAGCCGATGATCTTCGGCCGCGACCGAGACCGCGGCATCCGCATAAAGCCTGGAACCCTGGTCCCCGAGGTGGTGACCATCGGCGAAGAAGGCGTCAAGGAAAGCGATCTGATCGTCCACGACGAAACCAACCGGGCGCTGGCCATGATGCTGGCTACGATGAGCCGGGCCGACATGCCGGTGGCGCTGGGAGTTTTATATTGCGACCCCAACCCGTGCTACGAGGAAAGGGTGACCGGGCAGCTTTACGAGGCCACCGCCGCCCATATCAAGGACGATCTCAACTCCCTGCTTAGGCGCGGCCACACCTGGGAAGTGGAATAAGGGGCTCTATCCATTAGACGCTGGGGCGGATTTTGTTCAGGTCTTCCTTGCAATAAGCGATCCACTGGCGGGTCAGCTTCTCGTGGACCCCGTTCTGCAACAGGCGCTGGTTCAGGGCGTTGAAATCCACGAGGTCCATGGGCTGATCCTGGTTGAAGCACGAGAACACCACCTTCTCCTCGCCGGTTACGGGATCCCTGTGGGGCTGCAGGCACTGGGCGCAGATTTCCTTCATCATGCACTGCATCGGCGAGTTGATGGAGGCCACGCCCTTATGATCGGGCTTGAGGAAGGGTTTGAGCACGGTGTGACGGGACTCGCCAACCGCCTTCATCATGAAGTGCGAGCCGACGGCGATGATGTAGTCGACCTCGTTCAAGGGGATTTCGACCTCGCCCAGCTCGCCCTTGGCGTAGGCCTCCATGGCCTGGACTATGTTGCCGACGAAGGTCATGTCCTGGGGCCGGTCGGGCTCGAAGCCGGGGCCGGTGTCGCAGCACCACACCACGCAGTCGGAGTGGGCCTTGATGTTGTCGATGTGGAAACGGTCTTCCATCAGCTTGTAGGCGGCGAAGTAAAGCACCTTGGACCCGGCTTGGTGCAGGGCCTGGTTGATGTCGAGCAGCACCGCGTTGCCCAGGCCGCCGCCGGCCAGCAGCACGGTCTCGCCGCCCGGCGTGTGGGTCGGGGACCCGGTCGGCCCCATCAGGATTACGTGTTCGCCTTCCTTGAGGTGGGGGATGATGTTGGTGGACCCCCCCATGTCGAGCGAGATCACCGAGACCTCCCCCTTGTCCGGATCGACCAGGGCGCCGGTCAGGGCCACCCCTTCCATGGCCAGCGTCGTGTCATTGACGCGCTCGGAGTTGGCGATGTAGTTCTGAAGCCTGAAGAACTGCCCGGACTTGTACATCTTGGCGGCCAGCGGGGCGTTGATGCGGACCTCGACCACGTTGTGGGTGAGGCGGGTGACGCTCTTGACTACCGGCCTGATACCGTCGTTCAGGGTTGCGATAAGCTC
>JAZFTA010000085.1:0-2474 GCA_036446415.1 Rhodospirillales bacterium
CTGGCTTGTTTTGACCACCGAGTTCACCGACAGCAGGTCGATCCTAAGGCCACTGCCGGCCATGTCGTTGACGCGTTTGACATAGTTTTTGGCATCTTCAAGGAAAATACCGCCGCCCCAGGCTGCCTGAACCTTGAGAACGACCGGAGCCGCCTTGGTCACCGCGGGGGCCTCAACTTTCTTCTTGGCTTCCTTTTTCGGCTTTTCCTCGCATGCCGATAAGGCAACCAATGCAGCGCCACCGGCCACCGCCAAGGCGCCACCCTTTATAAACTTGCGGCGCGCCGGATTCTTGGATTTATTACCACTATTCTTTGTATCCACTTTTTCCTCCACTGTGCTATGCAGTTTGATGGAACTTTTATTCCCAATTGAATTATTTTTTGAACCGTCGCTTATTTTTACACCATTCCCCTCAGGTTCTGGTCTTTTATATACCAGTAATTTAGCACTGTCTGGTAATTTTGTAAATTACACAAGTAAATTACACGAATCGAACCAAAGCTGAAAATTTTGCCAGGGCGTTTTTTTATTACCTTAATTAACCACCTTTGGCGGCGGGGTTGCAAGCCATAATCCGTGTGATGGGCTGCAAAATACAGGTCCGGAATTGATCGCCCGCGGTAATGCTCCGGTCGCCGGGCTCTCATCCGGCGAAAAATGCGACGAGATTATCCAGGGCGCGGAAACCCCTGGCGTCGCGGGTCTCGCGGGTGGCGCCGCCGATGTGTGGCAACGGGAAAACGATGTCCAGTTCCAGGTATGCGGGATGCAAATCCCCTGATCCCTGGTTTTTTGTCAATCCTCCTTAATTCTTAATTTCCCAAACGAAGGAGGATGCCCTGGAGTTTGTCAAAATTGACGACCTCAAGATAGGTAACACAACCGCCATCGGCGAAGGCCAGAATGGCGACGTTGCCGCCGGGCTTGGCAAAATAACCGGCTAAATCAGGTACAGACCTGTCCGTCTTAGGCGGTATGGCGTTGAATTGCTCGACGAATTCGGCGCGTCGTGCAATTTCAAAGTAGGCATAGCCTTTATTGAGACGAAGAATCTCGCTCTGCTGGTAATCCCATTCCCGATCCCCGTTAGAGCACGGTCCCGGCTGCGGTTGCGCCGGAATTGGCGTCTCGATAATCGATTCCCCAGAGATACTACAGGCCATCAACATGATTTCCATAGCAACGGCGGCTAACAAGAAACGCATGCATCTATACCTTTGTCTCGGATTATTAGGGCCTCAGGCGACCCGGTCGCCGGGCTCCCGTCCGGCGAAAAATGCGTCGAGATTATCCAGGGCGCGGAAACCCATGGCGTCGCGGGTCTCGCGGGTGGCGCTGCCGATGTGGGGCATCAGGAATGTGTTTTCCAACTCGCGGTAGGCGGGATGGATGCCGGCGGGCTCGCCGTTGAAGACGTCCAGTCCGGCGGCGGCCAGCCGGCCCGACTTCAGGGCCTCGACCAGGGCCTGGTCATCGACGATGGCGCCGCGCGCCGCATTGACGACGATCGCCCCATCGGGAAGAAGCGCGATCCGCTCACTGTTGAGCAAATGGTGGGTTTCAGGGGTCGCCACGCAGTGGATCGCCAGGAAATCGCAATTTGGCAACATGTCTTCCAGCTTGTCATGGTAGATGGCGCCGGCTTCCTCTTGGGGGGAAAGACGGCGCTGGTCGTTGTAGTGAATTTCCATCTCGAAACCCCGGGCTCTTTTCGCAACGACCCGGCCGACCCGGCCCATGCCGATGATGCCGAGGCGCTTTCCGGTGACCTGGGTGCCGACCATGAAGCTGGGGCTCCAGTCTTTCCATTTCCGGCCGCGCACCAGCCGTTCGCCTTCGCCGGCCCGGCGCGCCGCTCCCAGCATGAGCATGATGGCGATCTCGGCGGTGGCGTCCGACAGGACATCGGGGGTGTTGGTCACCACGATGCCCCGCTCTTTCGCCGCCTCCACGTCGACATGATCGAACCCGACCGAGAAATTGGCGATGATCCGGACACTCCCGGGCAGGCGGGCGATCACTTGGGCGGTGTACTTCTCGGTGTGACAGGGGAGTATGCCGTCGGCCCCCGACGAAAGTTCGATCAGCTGGCCGCTGGTATAAAGCCTGTCGTCGGGGTTTAGCCTGGGGCTGTAATCGCGCCTCAGGCGGTCCTCTACCGCTTGGGGCAGTTTGCGGGTGACCAGGACGGCGGGTTTGTCGCTCATGCTAATGATCCTTGGCAGGGGTTGAGAAAAGGCGATACTTTGTAACACAATAAGGCCTTATGGAGGATCGTGATTCTTTTGAAACCGCCGTTACGTCATCCGGCGGCCATGGCAAGGCAAGGAGGCAAGGCAAGGAGGCAAGACAATGAAAGTTGGATTTATCGGTCTTGGCATCATGGGATGCCCGATGGCCGGCCATCTGATCGACGGCGGCCACGAGTTGTTCGTCAACGACCTTAACCCCATCCCCAAGGAGATTCTGGA
>JAZFTA010000086.1:0-11945 GCA_036446415.1 Rhodospirillales bacterium
TTGCCTCAAGAGACTGGTCTTCGGCGTCGACCACTACTCCGACTCGGATAATGCCTTTGGGTACTTCCGCCATCAGCCGGCCGGCAAGCTCCGGAGCCAATGAGCGCGGAGATGCGTCAAAGAAAACGAACCCCACAAAAGACGCCCCGCCTTCGACGGCCGCCATGACCGTATCCGAAGTGCTAAGTCCGCATATTTTGACGTCAACCGGCATTAGACTAAACCCGCTATCTCCCCGGCGATGTGGCGGGCCGCCCGGGCCGGGTCCGGCGATCCGGTTATGGGCCGCCCAATGACCAGGTAGTCGGCGCCGGCTATAATGGCCTCGGCGGGGGTCATGGTCCGTTTCTGGTCACCCGGATCAGCGGTGGCGGGACGGATGGCGGGAACCACCAGCTTGAACTCCTCTCCCAGGGATTGACGTAACATCCCGACCTCGAGTGGTGAACAGACGACGCCGTCCAGACCGGAAGCCTCGGCAAGCCGGGCCAGTCGCAACACCTGTTCATTCAATGGGCCTTTCTGCCCCAGGGATTCAAGGTCTTCGCCGTCCAGCGAAGTCAGCACGGTGACGCCAAGAACCAAGGGCCTTTCCGTTGCAGCCTTTGCCGCGGCCCCGGCGGCGGCCCGCATCATCTCCTGGCCGCCCGAGGCGTGAACGGTGAGCATCATGGGCTTCAAGGACAGGGCCGATCTAACGGCGCCGGCCACGGTGTTGGGGATATCGTGGAACTTTAAGTCCAGAAACAGCGCCAACCCGGCAGGCGCCACCCGTTTCACCCCTTCAGGCCCCTGTGCCGTGAAGAACTCCTTGCCCAGCTTGACACCGCCGACCAGGCCGGAAAGATCGCCGGCAAGCGAAACGGCGGGCTCGATCTCGGCGGTATCGAGGGCGACGAAGATCCGCTCAGAGGGGGTTAAGGGCGTCATGGTGAAAGGCTCCAGCTAGCGGCTTATAGCCCCAAAACAGCCTTAAAGCCAGTGTGGGGCCGTGCTCAGGCCATGATAATAGGTTTTTTGGAGAGTTCAGGCGGCCTTGGCGCCGGAAGGCGGAGGAAGGGCGCCTTGGGCCTCGTTTTTGGCCGCTGAGTGCAAATCATCTATTTCCTCTTGGAGCTTTTCCACCTCACGTTCCGCTTTTTCCGAGCGGAGTTTAAGGAGGTTGGCCCGACGGCGCATGCCCCCCGAGGAAACGCCGAGGATTATGAGGCCGATAAGAATGCCGCAAAATATGCTGACAAGGACAACCCCGAACACCGGCACCGGTGGCGAGCTTGTTTCCAGCGGCCACAAACTAAGCACTATTGCATCGCGGTTGGACACCGAAAAGGAGATTACCATCAGCGCCAGGGGCGCCAGTATGATCCAGGAGAGCAGTCTTGACATGATTTAGGCCGCCTTGATGAAACTGTTTTAAAACCAACCGCTAAAGCTTAGACGGCTATCCTGCCTAAATTCAATAATTTTGCCGTTAAGCGCCCTTAAACGGCGCCTTGGTGTCTTTAAGATCAGCTGTTCAGCTTTTCACGAAGCTGCTTGCCGGTCTTGAAATATGGAATGAACTTAGAGGCTACGTTGACCGCCTGGCCGGTACGGGGGTTCCTGCCCACGCGGGCCCCGCGCTCCTTAACCGAAAACGCTCCAAACCCCCTTAGTTCGACCCGGTCGCCGTCGGCCAGGGCGGCCGTAATCTCCTCGAAAACGGTGGTCACGATGCGCTCCACATCCCTATGGAATAGATGCGGATTGGCCTCGGCAAGACGCGCAATCAGCTCCGACTTGGTCATGGCCATGTTCCTTTTCAAAGCCTGTCCGCCCTTGATATCTACTTATAATGGGCTACGTCGGGGAACGCAAAAACCCACTAAGGCGGAGCGTTAATCAGTAAAAAAAACCCTTTTCAATATTCCCCAGGCGCCGGCCCATACCCCCAGCCCATTCCCATGGGACCGTTCACTATAAGCCAGGGTGCCAAAGCGAGACCAACCCGTCAAGTTTAAGTCGTTCATAAAGCAGTGTTTTTCCGAATGCCCCCTGGATGCGTTCAAACCAATCCTGGTCCTTGCGCTTGATTTCCACATCCTTGAGGGGAAGCGTATCCGCTATTTTGTGGGCCTCGGACAGCCATTCGCGGGCCCGCTCCTCACCGCCAAGGGCGTCGACAAGCCCGTTTTCAAGGGCCTGGCGACCAGTGAATATTCGTCCATCGGCCAGCTTTACGACCTTTTCGCGGTCCAAATTTCTGCGTTCCGTCACCATATCGACGAAAACATTGTAGAGATCGAGCACTATCTCCCTGGTAGCTTCGCGGGCTTCCTCTGAAAATGGCTCCAGGGGGTTGGGTTGGGCCTTCAAGGGTGAACTTTTTACGGTTTCAGGCTTCACCCCAAGCTTGTCCAAGAGCCCGGTAATGTCGGCGGTCTGCATTAGAACGCCGATCGAGCCGGTGATCGAGCTCATTCGGGCAACTATATAATCCGCGCCCAAGGCCAGCATGTAGGCCGCTGAAGTAGCAGTGCCGCCCATTACCGCGACTACCGGTTTTTTTTCGGCTACTTCGCGAAGGCTGAAATAAAGCGCCTCGCCGCCTACCACCGTACCACCGGGACTGTCCACAAACACGATCAGGGCTTTTGCGCGATCATTTTCCGAAACCTCAACAAGAGCTTCATTTCGCGCCAGATCGTTAAAAATAATGCCTTCGACTGACAATCTGGCGACGTGATCTTCCGCCACCAGACCGTCCATACGGCCAATTCCGGCGAGTACGGCCGAGATCAGGGCAAGGACGGCAAAAAGCCGCCAGAAGGTAAGGGCCCTTTTGAGGCGCCGCCTGTCGACAATGTGATCGGCGTCAAGTGACATGTAGGGGATTACCTAATTTGCCATCGTCCGTATCAAGATTTCGCCTTGGCTTCCTTCTTGACCCTGGTTTCCTTCTTGGCCTTGGGCTCGGCCTTGGCTTTGGGCTCGGCCTTGGCCTTGGCTTCCTTCTTGGCCTTGGGCTCGGCCTTGGGCTCGGCCTTGGGCTCGGCCTTGGGCTCGGCCTTGGGCTCGGCCTTGGTTTCCTTCTTGAGCTTGGGCTTGGGCTCGGTCTTGGCCTTGGTTTCCTTCTTGGCCTTGGGCTCGGCCTTGGCTTCGCCTTCAGCCTTGGAAGAAGTCTTTTTCTTCACCGGTTTTTTCTCTTCACCGGACTCGGCTTGGGCCTTCGCCGCTTCTTTTTTCTCCTTTATGGCGGCGCCAAGAATGTCGCCAAGGCTGGCTCCTGAATCCGAAGAGCCATAGTCCCGCATGGCCTTCTTTTCCTCTTCGACCTCAAGGGCCTTTATTGAAAGCGTCAACCGCCGTGATTTCTTATCCACCTGCGAGATCTTGGCATCAACCTTATCGCCCTTGGCAAACCGGTCAGGACGCTGCTCGCTACGTTCACGGGACAAATCCGATTTACGGATAAATCCTGGAATATCGTCAAACACCTTAACTTCGATTCCACCATCGGTTATTGCCGCTACCGAGCATGTAACGACAGAGCCTTTTTTCAACTTGTCCATGTTGGAATCGAAGGGATCATCGGAAAGCTGTTTGATCCCTAAGCTGATGCGCTCTTTCTCGACATCCACATCAAGGACTCGGGCCTTGACGACATCACCCTTCTTGAAGTCTGAAAGGGCTTCTTCGCCAGATTTGGACCACGACAAATCGGAGAGATGAGCCATGCCGTCGATATTCCCCGGCAAGCCGATGAACAACCCGAACTCGGTGATGTTCTTGATCTCGCCTTCGACGTCGCTGCCGGCTGTGTGGTCTTTTACGAACGCCTTCCAGGGATTGTCCCCGCACTGCTTTAGCCCCAGGCTAATGCGGCGCTTGTCGAGGTCCGTGTCAAGCACCATGACCTCGATTTCCTGACTGGTTGAAATGATTTTTCCGGGGTGAATGTTTTTCTTGGTCCAACTCATTTCCGAGACATGAACAAGCCCCTCGACGCCTGGCTCCAGCTCCACGAAGGCTCCGTAATCGGTTATGTTGGTCACCCGGCCGGAACACTTGGTACCCACGGGATATTTGGTGGTTACGCTTTCCCACGGATCATCCTCGAGCTGCTTCATGCCCAGTGAAATACGCTGGTTCTCCGCATTGAAGCGGATAACCTGCACTTTGATCGTCTGGCCGATCTGAAGGGACTCGGACGGGTGGGCAATACGCTTCCAGGCAATGTCGGTAACATGCAAAAGCCCGTCAATACCGCCCAGATCGATAAAGGCGCCGTAATCGGTAATATTCTTGACGATGCCTTCCAGAACCTGACCTTCCTTGAGGTTGGCGATCAGCTCCGAGCGTTCTTCGGCGCGAGTCTCCTCCAACACGGCGCGGCGTGAAACCACAATGTTGTTTCGGGCGCGATCCATTTTGAGAATCTGGAACGGC
Source organism: Rhodospirillales bacterium (assembly GCA_036446415.1). Lineage (GTDB taxonomy): Bacteria > Pseudomonadota > Alphaproteobacteria > Rhodospirillales > 2-02-FULL-58-16 > JAZFTA01. The sequence continues at coordinate 4,429 of JAZFTA010000086.1, forward strand.
TGAGGATTTCCCATCAGAGGGCCGATGTCGCGAAGCGGACGAATATCGACCTGAGAGCCGGGAAGGAAGGCAACGGCTCCGGCGAGATCGACTATAAAGCCGCCCTTTACGCGTCCAAAAATGACGCCGTTGACGCGCTCGGCGTTTTTGAACAGTCTCTCAAGTTCGGTCCAGGACTCTTCGCGGCGCGCTTTTTCGCGGCTAAGCCTTACGACGCCGTCCCTGTCCTCATAGCGTTCAACGAATACATCGATCTTGTCGCCAATGTTGATCTCCGTGTCCTGGCCAGGGGTTTTGAATTCCTTTATCGATACCCGGCCTTCGGACTTCAGGCCAACATCGATCAAAACCGAATCATCGTCGACGCCGATCACTTCTCCCGTGACTACCTGGCCTTCGAAGCGGCCATTCTCGCCCAGGGACTCTTCCAGAAGTTCGGCAAAATTTTCGTTGGTTGCGGGAGGCGTTTCCTCAACGCCAACCGAATTGTTTGCAGGAGACATCAGGTGCAATCCTTATTTCAATCGTTATGTTCCGGCCAGCCGGTTGTTTCCGGCGGTCTTTATCCAATTGTTGAAACCATACGCCGCCAAAATCCGGCGCCGGCGATTTCACTATTTCAGTTCCGAACAAGGCAAAACGCCTGTCCATCGAGGTTCCGCTATTTTATGTAATCCAACGCCGCGGCAAAGGCCTGATCGGCGTCCATTTCGCTGGTATCCAGCACGAAAGCGTCTTTCGCGGCGGCCAGCGGAGCTACGTCGCGGCTTGAATCGCGGGCGTCACGCTCCCTCATATCTTGCAGAACGCGGCTATGTATAGCTTCGAGCCCACGTTCCTGCAACTCTTTAAGGCGTCTTTTTGCCCGCACCTCCACGCTGGCGGTGACGAAAAGCTTAACATCGGCGCCGGGGCAGACAACGGTTCCTATATCACGCCCGTCCAAAACCGCGCCTTTTGCCCCTTGCGGGGGGGTATGCACAAAGTCCCGCTGAAACCTCAATAGCGCCGAGCGTACGCCAGCAATGGCGGAAATTCTTGACGCCGCCTGGGCCGCCTCATCGGACCTTAGCCCTTCCACCTCCAGGTCGGCGGGGGTGAGTGAGGATGCCGCTTCAATGGCTGGACTCTCATAGCTTTCAGGGGCGCCTGAAAGGACCCAGCCGCCGTTCAGCACTTTTACCCCCACGGCGCGGTAAAGCAGACCGGTGTCCAGGTAAGCCAGGCTGAAATGTTGAGCCAGCCTCCTGGCGATAGTTCCCTTGCCGGCGGCCGCCGGGCCGTCGATGGCGATTATCATTTTTAAGCCTTAACCCCCTTCCTTAATGTTCGCGCCCATAGAGTTCATCATTTCCACGAAGCCTGGGAAACTGGTGGCGATTGAAGAGGAGTCGTCAATGCCGACCGGCTCGCCGGCGGCCATCCCCAAGACCAGAAAAGACATGGCTATGCGGTGGTCGTTGCCGGCTGTAATCCTCGCACCCCCCTTCGGCGCCGGCCCCTTGCCGTGAACGGCAAGCCAATCGGCCCCTTCCTCGACCTTCACCCCGCATGATCCAAGCCCCTGGACTATGGCTCTCAGGCGGTCGCTTTCCTTGACTTTAAGCTCGGCCAAACCGTTCATCCGGGTGATCCCATTGGCGCAGGCGGCGGCAATCGCCAGAATAGGGTATTCGTCGATCATCGACGGGGCCCGCCCGGCCGCCACCTCGACCCCCTTTAGCGGCGCGGTTTTGACCATGATATCGGCTATAGCCTCGCCGGCCTCGTGCCTGGGATTGCCTAAGACAATAGCGGCTCCCATTTCGTTCAATGTTTCCAGCAGCCCGCATCTAAGCGGGTTTATTCCGACGCCCCTAAGGGTGAGTTCGGACCCTTTAACCAACAGCGCCGCGACCAGCGGAAATGCCGCCGATGATATGTCGGCCGGCACATTCACTTCGCTGCCATTTAATTCCGGTTGGCCCCTAAGGGCTATTTCCCTTCCCCCTCCGGGCAGGGCCACGGTCTTCAATTGGGCTCCGAAATGGCGCAACATCAACTCTGTATGATCCCTCGAAGGCCTATCTTCGACTATGCGGGTTACTCCCGGCGCATTAAGCCCGCCAAGCAGCACCGCCGACTTTACCTGGGCCGAGGGAACCTCCATCCGGTATTCGATGGGAATTGGGCTGACCGCCCCCGTGACCGTCAGCGGCAACCTTCCACCCTGGGCCGCTTTGAAGGTGGCGCCCATCCTCTCAAGCGGTTCCATAACGCGGTTCATGGGCCGGCTCGACAGGGAATCATCTCCGCTGAACCCGGTGTCAAACGGATGGGTTGCCAGCAGGCCGATCAAAAGTCTGGCGGCGGTCCCTGAATTGCCCATGTCCAGGACCGAGTCCGGCCTGACCAGCCCGCCTACGCCGCATCCGGAGACTATCCACGAGCCGTCGCCGCTTTTCTCCGCTTGAGCGCCAAGGGCGCGAACGGCATCAACGGTACGAAGCACATCTTCGCTTTCCAGCAGGTTCAGGATGCGCGTTTCACCGACCGCCACAGAACCTATGATAAGGGCCCGGTGCGAGATTGACTTGTCGCCGGACACCGATATTTCGCCCGACAGCTTCCCGGCCCGGCGCGAGATCAGAGGCCTCACAAAATGCTCACTTTCATCGAATCCCGGATTTACCGGATTGCTTCCTTGGGGAGCGTATCTAACATGAAAGCCCCTTTTAGCGGTAGGAAAGACTTGACTCTGGACGGTGAAATGGTAGTTGCGATAAATCTATTATACCGCCGGCATATCGAATACCTTTTGACACCGCCACAAGATCATGGCAATTGGCATTACTTACCGCCCAAAACAAAATTAAACGGAGGATTACGAGTGGCAAAATCGGACCTGGGAAAGAAGCATCTCTGCCCGAGCTGCGACTCACGCTTTTACGATCTGAACCGCAAAGCCGCCATATGCCCCAAGTGCGGGACGAAAGTCGAACCGCCGAAACCCACTAAAACCAGACGTGGTGTTAGAACCGCCGGCATCGCCGCCGTAACCAAGCCCGTGAACGCCAAGCATCATGGAGAGGCGACTTCCGGCGATGTTTCCAGCGCCTCGGAAGATAGCGATGGCGACACCCCTGAACCCCACGATGACGACGGTAAGCCGCAAGAGGTCGAAGGCGGAGACGAGCAGGAAAACGTGACTGAGGATACTTCCGACATCGGCGGAGCCGATGACGGCATGTCGGAAGCCCTTGAACACGTTGACGAAGGCGTCGCCGATACCGGTTAAATTCCCCCCACGGAAGATCATAAAGGCTTTGATTCAGCTATTTGCGGAGAAAAACCATAAGATTTTTGTATTTCCCTTGCCTTGGAGGGGTGTTCCTAAGTATTTTTTCACCCTCAATATACGGGATTCTCGGCCAGTTCGCCAGGCGCATTGGTCGGCAACCTTCTAAATCCCGCCTGGAGGGGCCGTAGCTCAGTTGGGAGAGCGCTACAATGGCATTGTAGAGGTCTGGGGTTCGATTCCCCACGGCTCCACCATTAACCCGTTTAACCCTCATCAAGAAAAACAAAGAGGGCCGGCCAAGACTGGTCAGCCCTTTGCTCTCTCCTGAAAACGCGGCAATATCAGCAGCCGGCCGCGATTTCCTAGTGGCCTGTCTTATTTTGCCGAATTGGTTGACTATGCCGAAAAACCTCCCCATATAAAACGCGAAGTTCGGCGGGGCGCTGATTTGACCGCCGCCAGGGCGCCTTTTTTGGGTCCTTTTATACGTGCTCGCTCAAATCAAGAGGAGGACGCGGCAATGTCCCGGTTTTCCGGTTTCAACAGCCCACTTCTTCTGGGCTTCGATCATTTCGAAAGAATCCTGGATCGCGCCTCAAAGGCCTCGGCCGAAGGCTATCCGCCATACAACATAGAACAAATCGGCGAGAACGGCCTGTGCATCAACTTGGCGGTCGCGGGCTTTTCAATGGATGATTTGACCGTTTGTGTGGAAGACAACCAACTGGTCATCCGCGGCCGCAACTCAGATGACGATTCGGACAGGGTTTTCCTGCACCGCGGGATAGCCACCCGGCAGTTCCAGCGCAGCTTCGTTCTGGCCGAGGGAATCGAAATTCTTGGCGCATCCCTGGACAACGGGCTTTTACGCGTAAATCTCGAACGCCGGGTTCCCGAGCCCCAAGTCAGATCCATTGAGATCAGGGATGGGGGAAAAACAAACGACGGCGCCAATTCCGCGAAGACAATTGACATAGAGCCCGAAATGCAAACACCCCAGGAGCCTGGGCAATAGGTTCTAAAAGGCGCGCTTTTTCAATAAGGCGCTTTTAAAAGAGGTTTTCAAATGAGAAACTACCGGCAAAATTCCGATATCCCTTCCCCTATCAACCGTAGCCGATGCCTGACACAAAACGACTTTGCGGCGCTGGGCATTGGGGACATCGCCTATATAAAGGCGGCGCTGGTTGACGGTGAGGAGGGGTTCGCCATTCACTCCGCCGACGGCGAGGCGTTGGGATTCGTCATCGACCGCAACGTCGCCGATGCAGCGGCGCGCCAGCACGACCTGGAGCCTTTGAGCGTCCATTAGAGCGGGTCAAGATTGATAGGAACCATTTGACCGGGATTATTTTGTCCCGTGGTTAGGCGCGTTTCGCAATGCGATGCCACCGCATCGGATAAGGAACGCAACGACGCCACGGGGCAAAAGAACCCGGCCGAAAGTGGGGCGTATCGGCCCCTCGGGTGCGTTGCGGCGCTTGCGAGATGCGAAGGCATCGCGCCGCGCGCCGCGCCTGCCCGAAGGGGCCGATCCGCTCCCATCAAATTGATTCCTATCAATCTTGAACCGCTCTAGGAGCACCGGCCATGGCACAAGTGGATTTTCTGAAGCGGGAAGAAGTCAGGGACGTATATCAGAAAAACGCCAGGTTTTATGATCTTGCGGTTTTATTGTATCCCCTGATTGGAATCCGCATAGGCCGCTGGCGCCGCCTGATCATGGAAGAGTTGGATCTGCGGCGCGGCGACACGGTCGTCGAGATCGGCTGCGGCACCGGCCTGAATTTCGCTCGGCTCGAGGAAAACGTCGGCCGGAAAGAAAAAATCATCGGCGTCGACATTTCCGAGGCGATGCTGGAAAAGGCCGATGAACGAATGCGCGCCGCCGGATGGGACAATGTGGAATTGATCTGCTGCTCGGCCGCCGACTACCGGTTTGAGGGCCGGGTGGACGGGATAGTATCGACCGGCGCCCTGACCTTCGATCCGGACTACGACAAGGTCATAGAGCGGGGAGCGGAAGCGCTGGCGCCGGGCCGGAAATGGGTGGTTCTCGATTACAAAATGCCCGACAACTGGCTCCGTCACCTGGCCCCTCTGTTTGTCGCCTTTACGCGCTCTTTCGGAGTTTCCCTCGCCCTTATGGAGCGTCATGCCTGGGAGTCGGTGGAGCGTCACCTGGGCCACACAAAAATGCAGGAACTTTACGGCGGGTTCGTATACGTTGTTTCCGGCGAAGCGCCATAGCCATAACGGAGGATAAGCCATGCCAACAAGGCAAACGAAAAAAGTGACAGGTGGCCGAATAAGGAATGCACCCCCTCAGCCAAGGTTTACCATGACTACCCTGGCCCTTGTAGCGTTGTTCGGGACGGTTGCGGCTGCAACGTGGTTTTTTACTTCAAGTTCCGCGCAAACCGCGACCATTACCGTATACAAGTCTCCTTCATGTGGTTGCTGCTCCCAGTGGGCCGGCAAACTCAGGACCGAGGGGTATGAGGTGAATGTGATCGGGGTCGACAGCATGGCCGATATCAAGGAGAAATATGGGGTTCCAAGCGAAATGGAGTCTTGTCACACGGCCTTGGTTGACGGCTACACCATCGAAGGCCATGTCCCGTCCACCGATATCAAATGGCTGATTAGCGAACGGCCCGCCGTCAAGGGGCTTGCGGTACCCGGAATGCCCATGGGGTCGCTTGGCATGGAGGACGATTACGCGGACCCGTACAACGTGATGCTTTTGAAATCGGACGGTTCGGTGAGCATTCACTCAAGACACTGATACCAAGGCCGCACACCGCCGTCTTTTACTCCCCGCCCACCCTGTGGCGGTCCTCTTCGTTGATGATGTTTCTCAGCACGGCCCTGAACCCCCTGGCCGAACCGCCGCCGGCGGCCTCCCAGGCGCCCTGGTATGCCTTGGCGATGCGTTTGCTCTGTATTTTGGTCAGCCGGGCCTCCAGTTCACCGCCCTTGCCGGTCAGGTAAAGCAGGCGGCGGCGCTTGTCGTTCCTGTCCGGGCGCTGGACGATGAAGTCCTCCTCGATAAGCTGGCGCAGGACCCTGGACAGGCTCTGCTTGGTGATCCGCAAAATGCCCAGCAGGCCGTTGACCGAAAGGCCGGGATTGCGGCCGATGAAATAGACGGCCCGGTGATGGGCCCGGCCGAAACCGAAATCGGCAAGCACGGCGTCGGCCTCGGCCGTAAAGTCGCGGTAGGCGAAGAACAGCAGTTCCATGGCCTGGCGCAGCTCTTCCTCGGTGTAGTCGTGGCTCTCTTGGATGGATTGGGACACGGTAACCGCTTCAAACAATTTAGGTCAGTATTATTGACATATATGTCTGATCCTGATAGAAAACGCAAGATTGTTGTGCAACGGCCCACCGCCGCGAAACTATATTTCGCGGCATCTTGGGCTTTGATAAGGGAGGAAACGATGGCCGGCGCATCATTCGACGACATGGACGGCCTGATCTGGTACGACGGCGAGATGGTGGATTGGCGCGACGCCACGGTCCATGTGCTGACCCACGCCCTTCATTACGCCTCTTCGGTGTTCGAGGGCGAAAGGGTGTATGGCGGCGAAATCTACAAGCTCACCGAACATTCCGAACGCCTCGGGTTCTCGGCCGGGGTCCTGGGCTTTGACATTCCCTATTCGGCCGATGCCATCGACGCGGCCTGCAGGGAAGTGGTCGAGGCCAACAACATAACCGACGGCTACGTGCGGCCCGTCGCCTGGCGGGGCAGCGAGATGATGGGGATTTCGGCCCAGAAGAACACCATCCACCTGGCCATCGCCACCTGGCCGTGGCCTTCGTATTTCTCGCCCGAGGCCCTGGCCAAGGGGATCAGGATGAAGACCTCCAAGTGGCTCCGCCCGGCCCCACAAACGGCCCCGGTGCTGGCCAAGGCGGCCGGCCTTTACATGATCTGCACCCTGGCCAAGCACGCGGCGGAAGCGGAAGGCTTCGAAGACGCCCTGATGCTGGACTGGCAGGGCAACGTCGCCGAGGCGACCGGGGCCAACATTTTCATGGTTTTTGGCGACAACAAGCTGCACACCCCGGCCCCGGGGCACTTCCTCGACGGCATAACCCGGCGCACGGTGATCGGCCTGGCCCGCCAGCGCTCCATCGAGGTGATCGAGCGGACCATCAAACCCGATGAGCTGGCCGGCGCCACCGAGGTCTTCCTGACCGGCACGGCGGCCGAGGTGACGCCGGTGGG
>JAZFTA010000087.1:0-3532 GCA_036446415.1 Rhodospirillales bacterium
AGAATCCGGTCTCCGGCCTTGACGTCGAGCGGTACGATGACGCCGTCGTCGCGGTGGGTGCCGGTGCCGGCGGCGACGATTTCGCCTTCCATGGGTTTTTCCTGGGCGGTGTCGGGGATTATGATCCCACCCGCCGTTTTATCTTCCTGCTCGACGCGTCTTACCAACACGCGATCATGCAGCGGTCTGAACTTCATTTCTTAAACCTCCGTGAACATATTGAGATATAACGAGAATACGGTTTGTTAGCACTCTTGATCGATGAGTGCCAACGATCTAAGGCGGTTGCTCCGCCAAGTCAAGGGGGTGGGTGTTTTTTATTTCACTTTATTTGAAAAGCGGTGGCTTCAAAATTGGGGTTGCCAGCAAAATGCTATCAATATATGATGGCATAATGCTGGCATGAGGTGTGAGGTGAAAAATGGCGAACCTGACCATCCGCAATCTCGGCGACGAAACCGTGGAAATCCTCAAAAGCAGGGCCAAGGATCACAACCGCTCCCTGGAAGCCGAACTGCGCCAGATCCTGACCGACGCCGCCAGCCCTACGGCGGCGGTTGATTTGCGCGATCTGGCCGAGCGCATAGCCGCCATGACCCCCGACGTGGAGCAGACCGACAGTACCAAGATCATCCGGGAATTCCGCGACCGATGAACTATGTGGTTGACGCCAGCGTCGCCGTCAAGTGGTTCATCAGAGAAGAGTTGCAAGCGGACGCCATGGGCTTGCTCGATCATGCGTCCCTGTTGTGGGCTCCGGACTGGATCGTTCAAGAGGTAGCGCACGTCGCCTACAAGAAATGGCGGGATCATGAAATCGGATCGGAGCATGCAAAGGCGATGGTCCAAGCACTACCGGTGTTTATCGCCCAATTGCAGCCATCCGTGAGTTTGACGGATCGCGCCCTGGCCATCGCCATGGCAATCAATCACCCGGTCTATGACTGCCTGTATCTGGCCTGCGCCGAGGCCGCCTCAGGCGTTCTCGTCACCGCCGACAAGAAGTTTTGCCAAGCCGTGCGGGGCACTCCTTTCGAGCCCCTGGTCCGTTATCTCGGCGATTTTGGCTTAACGTCTTAATTCTCGGGGGTTTCTCCGCCGCCGTTCCCCTCGTCGCCGCCCAGGGCCTCCTCTATTCGCGTATCGAAGGTCTTGCCGTGGCGGTGGCGCCTATAAAGGTAGACCCCCAGTATCCCGGAAACCACGAACAGGACAACGCTGATTCCTATGCGCAGCGCCGGGTCCAGGTGGATGCCGCTGCCGACCAGGGCGAAGACCATGGTCTGGGGGATATAGCCGATCGCCGAGCCGGCGACAAAAGGCGCCGCGCCGACCCTCGAAACCCCGGCCGCCAGGCAGGTGACAAGGTTGGAGCCGAGCGGCAGCAGGCGGATAAGCAGGGTCATGGAAAAGGGGTTTTCGCTCAAGAAACCGTCGATGCGCCTGACCCTTCCCGGGAACCGGGAGGCCACCAGCTCACGTCCCAACATCCGGGAATAGAAGAACGAACAGATGCATCCCGCCACCGTCCCGGCCAGGGCGAGAAGCGTTCCAAGGGCGAAACCGAAGGCGTATCCGCCCAGGAAGCTGACGATCTGGCGGGGCAGCCCGATGGCGGTGGCGAGGCCGGCGACGCCCACGAACAGGGCGATGCCGCCAAGGCCCCGGCCCCGCACCTCGGCGTCGATCCACGCCTTGTCGAGCAGAATGTCGAGGCCCGAGAACTTCAGCACGTATCCCAGGATTGCCAGGGTGGCGATGAAAACCAGGCCTCGTATCAGAACCTTGGGACCCATTACGGCCTTAGTCATGCTTGTCATCTGGCCTGTCATCGGGATTATCGACGAGGGGGGCGCAGGCCCGCCTAAGCAGCCACATGACGCCGAACAGATCGACGATGCCGACCCACAACCGGTCCCACATGCCGTAATTGGAGCGGCCCCGCCGGCGCGGGCGGTGGTTCACCACCACCGAGACCACTCTCCCGCCCGACCTGATCATCAGGGCCGGAAGGAAACGGTGCATGTGGTCGAAATGGGGCATTTCCATGAACGCGGCGCGGGGAAAAAGCTTCAGCCCGCACCCGGTGTCGGGGGTCCGGTCGCCCAGGACGGCGCCCCGGACCCGGTTGGCGAGGACCGAGGAGGCCCTTTTCCCCCAGGTGTCCTTGCGGTTCGCCCGATGGCCGGCGATCATCAGTTTTTCCCGGTCGGGGGCCGGCGCTTCGAGGCGCCGGGCGAGCAGTTTTACTATGTCGGCCGGATCGTTCTGGCCGTCGCCGTCGAGGGTCGCGACAAGGGGGGCCAGGGCCGCCTTGAGGCCGGTTATTAAGGCGGCGCTCTGGCCCAAGCGGCGGTTATGGCGGACCACCTTGAGGAAAGGGCATTGGCCGGCCGCCTCGAGGAGTTCCCGGGCGGTGCCGTCGCCGCTGCCGTCGTCCACATAGACGATTTGGTAAGCCATGCGGCCGTCAAGGGCGGCGCGGATCTCGCCGATCAGGGGGGCAATGTTGCCGGCCTCGTTGAGGACCGGCACCACCACCGACAATTCGGGCGCCGGCAATTCGGGTCTTTCGGGGCCGGCGGCGGGGCCGGCGGATTGGGACGTTGGTTGGGCGTTGGAGGCGGCCATGGTCCTGACAATAAAGAGAATACCGGCGGCGACAAGGGCGGCGGAAGTATTCTTTTTCCAGCCGCTTATGACATACCATCCCACTGGCCGCAAATCCCTTTTATTGATTGCCCGTAACGCCCCTGGACTGGTTGTAAACGCCATGATTCGGCGATTCCATGGTTATTCCTGGGGTTAAACTTGGCGCTATTGCTGAGATTTTTGTTTGGACTCCCGGCGTGGTTGGGTATTCTCAGTGGCCAGGATACAAATTTGCTGGAAGAATAAGGGGGAAGCGTCCTTGAACCATTTAGGTTCGCTTGAACAGGCTGGCGAGTACGCGCGCTTGGCCCTTTCCATGATGGAGAAGAAGGGAATCGCCACCAATCCCAACAACTTCACCATCTGGTTCCATTATTATTCCGGCAAATACCCGGACCTCAGGCGCACCCTCGACATCCTGATCGGCAACGATCAGGAGTTCACGGAAGTGCGCAACCTGGAACTCCACGAAAAATTCTTCACCATTGACCAGGAAGGCGCCGCCCTGGACAACGCCACCCAAAAAATAGAGCAGGAACTGAGCAAGGTTCTCAGCTACCTGGACGACGCCGGCGACAGCACGGCGGCCTACGGCAAGGTCCTGGAAAGCACATCGGGCAAAATGGCGAAGGTCGACGGGACTGGCCTGAAGCTCGTCATAGAAAGCGCGCTGAGCGCCACCCGGGCCATGGAGAAGGAAAACAAGAAGCTGGAAAACATGCTCAGCGATTCGTCCCATGAGGTCATCCAGCTGAAGGAAGACCTGGAGGACATGCGCCACGAGGCGATGACCGATGGCCTGACCGGCATCGCCAACCGCAAGCTTTTCGATATCGAGTTGAAGCGCGCCGCCATGCAGGCCATGGAAAACGGCGAGGAC
>JAZFTA010000088.1:0-2967 GCA_036446415.1 Rhodospirillales bacterium
AACTCTCAAGTTAAATTCCCCATAAAGGGAAAAAGAGCCGTCCTATGCACAAACTTAAAGCCCCTTCAGAACAAATGCCCGCAGACAAAAGCCCTCGGACAAAAGCCCAAAGAGACCACAGAATGCGCAAACTTAACGGACAACTCCGAAAAAAAACCGAACGAAGCCATAACCGCCGCCCGCGCATCCCTTCCTTTTATCAACAATGTCAAAGAGCAAAAAAACGCGTCGCACCGAGGGTATTAGCCACCCGGACGCCGATTGTCAAATTAAGAATTTGCCAAAGAGCCAACGCTTACTTCGCCTATTATAAAGAAGAGAAAATAAAAAACAACACCGAAAAAAACAGGCTCCCGGTTGGCCTGGCGCTACCGGGGTGATATAGGTTTACCTGGACTTAAGGGATTAAGCTTAAAGATAAACCCTGATCCTAACCAGTGGATAAAATCTAACATATGGGATCGTATGGGCGCCATATGTTAGATTCTATCCACTAAATGGGGGAATTCGGCCATGATCAGACTCAAAGACGTGTTTTCCGTATTCGTTCTCGCTTCCTTTATGGCCTTGCCGGCATGTGAGAAGCCGCTTGACATAGCTTCGACCAGCGGCGCCGGAAGCCAGACCGGAAAAGCGCCGGTTTCCTTCACCCGCTTCCCCGACCTGCCAATTCCCGTCAAGGCCGAGATCGATATGGACCAAACCATTATCTTCGGCGCCGACGAAGACTGGTTCGGCCGGCTGGTTATCAACACCCCCCATGACGCCAATGAGATGTTCGATTATTTCAAGCAGGAAATGAAGGGTTTCGGGTGGCGCGAGATTACCACGATCAGGGCCGCCGCCAGCGTGCTTACCTATTCCAGGAACAACCGCATCGCCACCATCCAGATCCAGGGAGGCACCCTCCAGGGTTCGGAGACCTCAATAACCGTATCGCCCGAGGGAGTCCCCTCCCCCATGCCGGAGGCGGGCCCTTCCCTGATCCCGCAACCCCTGCAAAGAGTGGAATAAGTCCTTATAAGGTTCCCCATAAAGGGAATATTAAAAAGTGAATGAAGTCGTCTTCATCGATGGTGTCCGCAGCCCTATCGGCAAGTTCGGTGGCGCTTTGGCGCCGGTCCGCCCCGACGACCTGCTGGGGGAAGTCTACCGCTCCCTGATCGAGAGAACGGGCCTCGACGCGGCCCTTATCGACGATGTCTTCGCCGGTTGCGGCAACCAGGGCGGTGAAGACAACCGTGACGTGGCCAGGATGGCCGTCTTGCTGGCCGGTTTCCCGGTGGAAGTGCCGGGCGTTACCGTCAACCGCAACTGCTCCTCGGGGCTCGACGCCGTCAACCAGGCGGCCCGGGCGATCATCGCCGGCGAGGCCGAGGTGGTGATCGGCAGCGGCGTCGAATCCATGAGCCGGGCGCCGTGGGCCATGTCAAAGCCGGAAGGCGCGCCGGTGATGGGACACCGGAAAGTATGGGACACCACCGTCGGCTGGCGCTTTAACAACCCCCGCATGGACGAGATGTATCCCATAATCAGCCTTGGCGAGACGGCCGAGAACATAGCCCGCGAAATGAACATCAGCCGTTCCGAACAGGACGCCTTCGCCGTCGAAAGCCATGCCAGGGCGGTGGCCGCCATGGACCAAGGCCGCTTCAAGGACGAGATAACGCCGATCCAGGTCCCCCGCCGCAAGGGAGACCCACTCATCGTCGACACCGACGAGCACCCCCGTTATAGAATCGAGGAAGGGCGCTACATTCTGGACACTTCACTTGAGGCCATGGCCAAACTTAAACCGGCCTTCATCGAGGGCGGCACGGTTACCGCCGGCAATTCCAGCGGCGTCAACGACGGGGCCGCCGCCCTTTTGATGACCAGCCGGCAAAAAGCCGATGAACTTGGGCTCAGGCCCATGGCCCGCTGGCTAGGTTCGGCGGCGGCCGGCGTCGATCCGGGAGTGATGGGGTATGGGCCGGTTCCGGCCACCGAAAAACTGCTTAAAAGGCTCGGCCTTTCGATCGGCGACATCGGCCTTGTCGAGCTAAACGAGGCCTTCGCCGCCCAGGCCCTGGGATGTATCGGCCGCCTCGGCCTCAATAGGGAAATCACCAACGTCAACGGCGGGGCCATCGCCTTGGGCCATCCCACCGGATGTTCGGGGGCCCGCATCATGACCACCCTGCTCCATGAGATGAAGCGCCGGGCCGCCAACGAGAAACGCCCTTTCCGTGGTTTGGCGACCATGTGCGTCGGGGTCGGCATGGGAGTTTCCACCGTCGTCGAATGGATCGGGGACTAGGCCATGGAAAGACCGCTTTCGGGCGTCCGCGTCACCGGGCTTGAGCAATACATGGCCGGCCCCTACTGCACCATGCTGCTGGCCGACGCCGGGGCCGAGGTTATAAAGATCGAAAGGCCGGGAAGCGGCGATCCGCGCCGCTCAATGCCCCCCTTCGTGGAAAAGGACGGCGTCAAAAAGGCCGCCGGCTTCATGGGATACAACCGCAACAAAAAGAGCCTGGCGCTTAATCTGCGCGAGCCCCAGGGCCAGGAAATATTCACCAAACTGGCGGCCTGTTCCGACGTGGTGGTGGAAAACCTCAGGCCCGGATCCATGGACAGGATGGGGCTGGGCTACGGGGACATGAAAACCTTAAATCCGAAACTGGTGTGGGCGACCATCTCGGGCTTCGGCCGGCTGGAGGGTTTCAAGGGCCCCTACAGCGACCGTCCGGCCTTCGATATCGTCGCCGAATCGATGAGCGGGATCATGCACCAGGTCGGTTTCGAGGACAAACCGCCGTCATGGACCATTTACGGTATGGCCGACATTTATTCGGGCCTTGTCACCGCCTTCGGCATCACCCAGGCCCTCCTCATGCGCCAGCGCACCGGCCAGGGACAACTGGTCGATTCGGCGATGTTCGACAACATGCTTTCGCTCAACGAGGCGATGGTGGCGGTTCA
>JAZFTA010000089.1:0-2878 GCA_036446415.1 Rhodospirillales bacterium
ATCTTCGCCAACTGCAACTTTCAGGGTGCTTCGGTGGACCTGATGAACAAGCCGTGGCCCGAAGACAAGGTCAGGTCTTTTTTCGAGGAATTCGTAGGCGGCGCGCGGACCAGGCGGCTTTCAACATATGTCCACGGCGTAGGCTCATCGCCCATCGCCAAGGCCGCCGGGTGCGACTATATGGACGGAGAGCAGGTTTAGGGATTTTCCTTAACTCATACGGTTTTAGCTTGAAGGTTTCCCGTCCAACCGGAAACCACACCCAGGACCGTCAACTTATTCCCGATAATTTTCAAAGCGGACGGCCGATGCCCCGAAATTTACTAAAAGCCTTCACTGAAGTAGGACACATAAATCATTATCAGGAGCACTATGCATACCATTATGCCTCCCAGTATAGCCACCAGCTTGACGATCTCGCCTAAAAACGTGGGCTTGCGCCTGTTCTTGCCGGCCCGGCGGTCCGGCTTTCCCTTCCCCTGGTATTGGGCCATGCGTCTTTCCGGCCCGGTGTAGCCTTTCTTGGGCTTGCCTATGGCCTTCTTTTCATTGAAAACCACGAACGTCGTAGATTTACCGGTATCTTCGTCGAAACTTTCCTCAAGGACCCTGACAGCCATGAAGTACCGGCCTTTAATGATCTCTCGGGCTTGTTCTATGGCGTCTTTCTTGTTATCGGTGGCGGCTTCGGTCTGCCAGCGTCCCTTCTTCAGGGAAAGAACCTCGTAGCTCTTGACTACCGCCATCTAATTGACCCTTGCTGTATCTCTGGATTTTGGGACAAACATAACAAAAACCTTCAAATCATCCGGCGGAATTACCCTCTGGCCCTCAATATGGCCCTGAATTCCTGGTATAGTGCTTCCTAAATACTACGAACTTAGTAAACAGGACACTAATATCACTCTATCCCGATGACCGAGATTCGCACCCGGCGGTTTATGTCGTTGAAGGGGTCGGACGGGTCAAGAAGGCGGCTTTCCCCATAGCCGGCCGTCTCCAGCCGCGACGGCCCGATATTGAACGATCCGACCAGATAATCCTTGACCGCCCTGGCCCGGTCCTCGGACAGGGCCTGGTTGAAGGGCTCACTGCCCACGGCGTCGGTATGTCCTTCCAGCCGGAACCTGTATCCGGCCAGTTCTTCGGAAACCAGGGCCTGGCCGAGTGAGTTCAGGGCCTCCTTGGCCTCAGGTGTCAGGACGGCGGA
The DNA here is from genome assembly GCA_036446415.1 of Rhodospirillales bacterium. Lineage (GTDB taxonomy): Bacteria > Pseudomonadota > Alphaproteobacteria > Rhodospirillales > 2-02-FULL-58-16 > JAZFTA01. Next base: position 1,211 of record JAZFTA010000089.1, read on the forward strand.
GGCGAATTCGAAATTAACCCTCAGATCTATGGCGGCGGTCTTCGTAACCGGCGCCGGTTTCAGCTTCGCTATGATTTTTTCAGCCGCCGGGGCTTTGTGGACGGAAGGGGGAGGGGAGAGCTTCTTCAGCTTGCCGATGCCGTAGATGGCGGCGCCGATCTCCTGAATGATCTTTTCCCGGCATTCGTAATGGCGGTTTGGGCATGTTTCCAGGCGCTTTTTCACCCTCTTGAACAGCAGGATGTTGCGGTTCGTCAGGTGTCGCCTGGGGTTATCCGAAGGGATGCTTTCAAGGAGAAGCAGGGCGTCGTCGATGCCGCCGCGAAGCAGCGTCGAGACCGCCATGTTGTTGATTACCGCGGGATTCCTGGGAGACAGCCCAAGGGCGGTTTCATAGAGCATATAGGCGTATTCGTGGGCCCGTTCGAAATCGTAGGCGATGCCAAGGGCGGAAAAGTCCCGCCAGTCGGAAGTGCCTATTTCCATGGCCGCCTCGAAAAGGGCAATGGCCCGGCGAGTTTCGCCTGCGGCCAGATTGGCTTTCGCGAATTCGGACAGGAACCCGGGGTTTTTGGAATGCTTGGAGCTTTCCCCGGCCAGCAGGCCGGCCGCCTCCTTGGGCGATCCCGACAGGCGCAGGCTTCTGGCCAGCCCTAGCAAAGCCTCGAGATCATCGGGGCGGCTTTTCCTCGCCTCCCTGTAACTTTCGACCTCGTCCCTGGATACGGCGTAAAGGCGATCGGCGCCGCCGGCCAGGACCAGGGGTTCGGTGGGAACGTTGAGATTGAAAATCGCATCGGCGGCGTGCGAGAGCTTTCCTTCCAGGGTGGTGTATTCCTCCCCCCGGTCCCGCCAGGTCTCGTCCGATTGGACCGGCGGCTCATCGGCGCACCCGGCGAGGAATAACAGGACTAGGGCGGATAAAATGCTTCTCATTAATACCGGGACCACCTTGAAGAGACCGAAACGGATAAACACATTCTTTCTATTGATTTGATTGCAGTCAAGTAAAGCGGATGCCCCTGGCTTAATAACACGAAGCAGGCGCCCTTACGGCGGAATTGGCGGCCTGTTTTCCCGTTGCGCGTAAATCATAGCCGTGTATGTTCTTGACATTAAGAACCAGCTTAAGAGCCAGTTTAACGAAAAGCCATCCGCTTGCCCCGTTGCAATCAACTATAACCGTTCATGCGTCCAAGCCCGCCGAGGGCCGTCAAGGGAGACAATACCGATGTCAGTCAGTCACAATGAAATGGCCAATGCTATCCGCTTCCTTTCGGCGGACGCGGTTCAAAAAGCCAACTCCGGACACCCCGGAATGCCCATGGGCATGGCCGACGCGGCGACGGTGCTGTTTTCCAGTTTCATGAAATTCGACGCCTCGACCCCCAAGTGGGCCGACCGCGACCGCTTCGTCCTTTCCGCCGGGCATGGCTCGATGCTTCTTTACTCGCTGCTCTACCTTACCGGCTTCAAGGACATGACCATCGAGGAGATAATCAATTTCCGCCAGATGGGGGCCCGGACCGCCGGCCATCCGGAATACGGCCACGCCTCGGGCATCGAAGCCACCGCCGGGCCGCTCGGCCAGGGCCTCGCCATGGCGGCCGGCATGGCCCTGGCCGAGAGGATGCAAAACGCCCGCTTCGGCGACGCCATGGTCGATCA
>JAZFTA010000090.1:0-11359 GCA_036446415.1 Rhodospirillales bacterium
TCGGTTTCGCCCTTCCAGGCGAAGACCGGGATGTCCTGTTCGGCGATGGCCGCCGCCGCCTGGTCCTGGGTCGAGAAAATGTTGCATGAACTCCAGCGGATATCGGCCCCGAGGTCGATCAGGGTTTCGATGAGCACCGCGGTCTGGATGGTCATGTGAAGGCAGCCGGCGATATGCGCCCCTTCGAGCGGTTTTTTGCCCTTGTATTCGCCGCGCAGAGCCATCAGGCCCGGCATCTCGGTTTCGGCGATGGCTATTTCCTTGTGTCCCCAGCCGGCGAGCTGGGTATCCGCGACCTTGTAGTCGGTGAAGGTGCTCATTTATCAATGTTCTCCAGGTAATTTGCCTTTGAACTTGCGGGGGGGTATTAGCAGCCGCAACCAAGGGCCGCAAGGGCCAAGATGGAAGCAGGTGAGCGCCAGTTCAGGCCAGGGCGTTGAAGTCGTCGAGCAGGGTCGCGATGCGCCCGGCGTCGGATTGATCCATTATGACCCGGGCCCGGTAGTCGGCGGCGACCAGGTCCATGGAGCGGATGCGCTGTTTGACCCGTGGGATGGAGGTCGCGGTCATCGACAGCTCGCGGAAACCAAGGCCCAGCAACAAGGCCGTGTAACGGGGGTCGCCGGCCATCTCGCCGCATATGGACACCGGTATCCGGGCTCTCAGGCCGGCTTCCGCCGAGAACTGGATGAGGCGCAGAACCGCCGGATGCAGGGAATCGAACAGATGCGCCACCTGTTCGTCGCCGCGGTCTATGGCCAGCGTATACATGGTAAGGTCGTTTGATCCGATGGCGAAGAAGTCGCTTATCTGGGCCAGCGCGTCGGCCGACAGGGCGGCGCTGGGGACTTCTATCATAATGCCGATGGGGGGCAGGGGATCGGCGATCGGCATCCGTTTGCGCCTTAATCGCTTGACGACGCGGGAAAATATTTCGCGGGCCTTGCGGACCTCCGAAATGGAGGAGACCATGGGCAGCAGAATCCGCACGTTCCCATGCGCGCCGGCCCTTGTAATGGCCGCCAACTGTGCTTCGAAAATTTCGGTGCGGGCCAGGGAAAGGCGGATGCCTCTTATGCCCAAGGCCGATGACGCGCTTTCAGCGTAAACGCCGGTAACCGCCGCCGCCGCCTTGTCGCCGCCCGCATCCAGGGTGCGAACGGTTACCGGCTTGCCGTCCATGCGTTCGACGATGTCCTTCAGGGCCCTGTACTGTTCCTCCTCGCCGGGGGCGTCGTCACGGTTCATGTACATGAATTCACTACGGAGAAGGCCTATGCCGCCGGATCCGCTTTGGGCGATCATGTCCATTTGAATGGGAAGCTCGAAATTGGCCTGCAGGCCGATCCTGGTGCCGTCACGGGTGACGGCGGGCTGTTTTCTGAGCCGCGCAAGACGCCGTTCCTCGAGCAGTCTTTCGGCTTGACGCCGCTCAAAAATCGCCAGGGTTGAAGGGGTCGGGTTGACGATGACTTTTCCCCCATCGCCGTCGATTACTACGCGGTCGCCCGTTTCGATAACCTGAATCATTCCCGATGCGCCCATAACCGCCGGAAGCCCCAAGGAGCGGGCCAATATGGCGGTGTGGCTTTCGGGGCCGCCGAGCAGGGTGGCAATGCCCTCGATACGGCCGGGGTCCAGTTGCGCGGCGTCGGCGGGTGTAATCTCCTCGGCGATTGCGATGCTTCCCTTGGGGGCCTGTGAAAACGCCTTCACCGGGGTTTTGGTTAGGTTGCGCACCAGACGGTTGGCGACTTCCCGGATGTCTTCAAGGCGCGCCGCGATATAGGCGTCGTCCATGGCCGAGAAGCTTTTTGCGATTTCCGCCACTTCGGCCTGGACCGCCATTTCCGCGTTGATGCGCTCATCGGTAATCCGTTGTTCGGCTCCGCGCACCAGACGGGAATTCTTGAACATGTGGTAATAGGCGTCCAACAGATAGCCGAGTTCCTCGCCGGCGGCTCCCGGCATCGTCTTGGCCTTGGCCTTAAGCCTGCCTATCTGGCGTCTGGACCGGTTCACGGCGTCCTTTAGGCGGACCCGCTCTTCATCAAGATATTTTGCCGGGATGCAATATTCGGGCACGGCAATTACGCCGCTTTCACGGACATGGGCAACGCCAATTCCTATGCCCGGCGAAACGCCCAATCCGGAGAAGGTTTTTTCCTGTTTGCTCACTGTTTGCTCACTGTTTGCTCACTGGCCCGCCGGTCGTTTGAAATCCAAGTTTCGGGCCCTATTCCTCATTGAATTTGGCCTCGATCAAGGCGCATAAATCATCCAGGGCCTTCTTGGCGTCGGGACCGGAGGCCTTGATCTCGATCTCGCATTCCGGTCCCGCCGCGAGCATCATCAGGCCCATGATGGAATTTCCCGATACGTTCATTTCGTTATGGCTTACGGATATTTCGGCGTTGAAGCGGCCGGCCTTGATGACAAACTTGGCGGCCGCCCGGGCGTGCAGGCCGCGTTTGTTTCTGATGACGGCGGTACGGCTGTGGGTGCGTCCTTTGCTTTTGCGTTTTGACGCCCCCTTTTCGTGTCCTCGCCGCTCTGAACCGCCGCGCCGCGCCGGCTCATTGGGACGCCGGTCCGAACGCCGGACTCTATCGGACCGCCGCTCCATGTTTCCGCGTTCCTCGCCGCCTCTTGTCATTTCTGTTCCTGGGCCAGGAGCTGTGATGCGATATTTATGTACTTGCGTCCCGCCTCCTGGGCGCTGGCGGCGGCCTGTTCGAGTGTTTCCGACTTGCGTACGCTGGCCAGTTTGATCAACATCGGAAGGTTCACGCCGGCGATGATTTCGACATTGGATTTTTCCATTATCGATATGGCCAGATTGGACGGGGTGCCGCCGAACATGTCGGTCAGCACGACTACGCCTTGGCCCTCGTCCGCCTTGCCGACGCACTCAAGGATGTCCAGGCGCCTCTGTTCCATGTCATCGTCAGGGCCGATACAAACGGTGCTGACGGCGGGTTGCGGCCCGACCACATGCTCCAGCGCCGATATAAACTCTTCGGCCAGACGGCCGTGAGTCACGAGCACCATTCCGATCATCTCTTTTTCTCCCCCTCAAGAAAGAAACTCATAATCATTCTTCATTTTTTGGCCACATCAAGGTCCCGGTGGCGAATTTGGACCTTTTGGCCTTTAGTGTTAAGCCACCCAGCCAGTTTCTCGGCAACGAACACGGAGCGATGCCGGCCTCCCGTGCACCCCACCGCCACCGCAAGATAACTTTTGCCTTCCGCTACATAACGCGGCAGCAACGGCCACAGGAACCCGGTCAGGCCATCGAAGAATCCGGCGAAACCGTCATCAGCGGAGATAAAGTCGCCGACCGCCGAATCCAGGCCCGTCAAATCCTTAAGGCCGGGATCATAGTGGGGATTGGCGAGAAAGCGAACATCGAAGACCAGATCGGCGTCACGCGGAAGCCCGTTGCGGAACGAAAAAGAGACTACGAAGATAGATAGTTCAAGCTTGTTTTTTAGGCCGAAATGCCCGCTCAGGATGCGTTTAAGCTCCCCCGGGCCTATGCCGGTGGTGTCAAGTATAAGGTCGGCCCTCTCGCGCAATGGGGAAACCATCTGGCGTTCCTGGTGTATGCCGTCTCTCACCGGCCGGTCTTGGGCCAGGGGGTGGCGGTGGCGGGTTACGTCATAGCGTCTGATAAGTTCTCCATCGTCGCAATCCATGAACAGTACACTGACTTGGATTGAGTTCTCCGAGGCCAGGTTGTCCATTTCCCGGATCAAAGGCTCGACGCCGAAATCACGGGTCCGTATATCAACCCCGATGGCCATGGCCCCTATGGACACGGATTGGCCGGTGGTTCGCCGGGACGGCGCCACCAGGGAGCCGATAAGAGATAAGGGCATGTTGTCAACGGCCTCGTAACCGATGTCTTCCAGCGCCTTCAACGCCGAAGTCTTGCCGGCCCCGGACATGCCGGTGACCAGCAGCACGCGGGTTCTTTCGTCCGGAGTATTATCCGGCCCGCCGTTTTTGTTACGGGCCGAGGATGATGTGGATATGGCCTGATCGGTCATGTCTTTTGTATTATAAGCCCGGTGGCGGCTTTTAGGGCGAATCGAACCTTTGCCGTGGCCGACGCCTCGAAGGAAAACAGCGAGATGCGCCGTATGGCGGCGCCAAGCATCTCCTCGTCCGATTCCTCCGGCAGGCGTTCGACCAGGCCGATCTCTACAAGATCGACCAAGAGCGAAAGATCAACTTTTTTTACACAGCCCATCTGAACGACACCGACGCCGCGAATTTCCATAAGTCCCTTGATCTGATCCGGGGCCGAGGCGACTAGCCTCTTGCCGCTAATTTCCACGTTGGTGTAGTCGTCGGACACCAGCCGCGCGCCTTCGTCGATCAGGCGCAACGCAAGATCGGATTTGCCGCTGCCGGGCTCTCCCCTAATCAGTACGCCAGAACCTTCTATGTCAACGCATGTTGCGTGAATTTGTTCCATTGCCGCTCTTAATATTCCGCCGCCAAGCGTACCACGAATCGGGCCCCCATGACCTCGCCTTTGTCGTCGATCCGGTTTTCCGCCCTGATGGTTCCGTCGTGGGCCTCTATGATCTGCTTGGAAATACTCAATCCCAAACCGGTGTGAGCGCCAAACTTCTCGGATTCAGGCCGTTCCGAATAAAAACGGTCGAAAATTGCGGTTTCCTTGCCATCCGGGATTCCCGGGCCCTCGTCAAGAACGGCTATCTCGACCCAATCTCCGTCCCGTTTGGCGTGGATTCGGATTGGTTCGCCGGGAGGTGAAAATGAAACGGCATTGTCTATGAGGTTGGAAAAAACCTGTCCCATCCGTCCTTCCACGGCGTTTATCGTCAAGTCCCGCCCTTGTTCAAGCTCCAAGATAAGGGTATGGCCTTTGTCATCAATCGCGGCCTGGTGAATGTCGACCATAGTTTCCAACATTTTTCCGACGTTTATCTGCTCCGGCTCGTCGCGTGAAAGCTCCGCGTCCAATCTGGATGCGTTGGAAATATCACTTATCAACCGGTCCAGGCGCTTAACGTCGTCTTGGATGATGGACATAAGCTTCAGTTGCTGTTTCGGGTCTTCCAGCCGGATGGCTGTTTCCACGGCGCTGTTCAACGATGTCAGGGGGTTCTTGATTTCGTGAGCGACGTCGGCGGCGAAGCTTTCAATGGCATCCATTCGTTGCCAAAGGGCCTCTGTCATGTCGCCGATGGTCTTGGCCAGATCGCCGATCTCGTCGTTGCGTCCCGCGAAATCGGGAATCCTGTGTTGCCGGTGGTGGCCGCGGCGCACCCTTTCCGCAGCCTCGGCCAGGCGGTGTATGGGTTGGGCGATTGTACCGGCAAGATAAAGGGACAGCCCGACGGTGACGGCCAGGGCCACGGCGAACACCTTCAATATATCCATGCGAACCTGTAACATGGCCTCGTCGATTTGCCTCGATCCCTTGGACAGCATCAACGCGCCAAGCACCTGTTTGTAGCGTTGCACCGGAACAGCAACGCTCAAGATCAGGCCGCTGTGGCTGGTGATTCGAACTTCACTTTTTTTTTCGCCTGAAAGCGCCTTGACGACCTCTGGATAGTGATCGGCCCGTGGATCGGCGCTTTCGTGATAGATGGGAAGCTCATCTTGGAAAAGCAGCCATGTCGCCAAGTGGTCGTAGGCGCTAAGGATGGCTCCTATCACGCCGCTAAGGGATTTTTCAGAAGCGCCGTCCGAGTCGGGCGGCGGCAGTTCCTCGGTTTGAACAAGGCCGCCGCTCCCTAACAAACGGCGCGAATCCGCCACCATGACGCCCTCTTCGTTAAAAAGCCTGGCCCGGGTGCCGGTGGTAATAACCAAGCGGCGCACCATGTGGCGCACTACATCCCCGACGAGTTTCTGGTCGGCCGGATTTTCGGCGCTGACAGCACCTTCGCCAAGCGCCGCCGCGAACATCTCGGCCTGTGCTTTCAGCGCCTTGATTTCAGTAGCTATCAGGCTTTGCCTGTATTCTCCCAGATACATCAAGCCCGCTACCAGGATTAAAAGAGCCAACAGGTTTATTGCGAGGATGCGCCTTCTGATAGGCGAGGCTTTACGTTTTTTGATCCGGTTAAGCGTCCTCCTGAACATTAACTTCCTCGATACCTGTAACCGATGCCGTAGAGGGTTTCTATTCCGGAGAACTCCTGGTCCACGTTTTTGAATTTTTTGCGAAGGCGTTTTATGTGGCTGTCAATGGTCCTGTCATCGACATATATGTGTTCGCCATATGCGGCGTCTATCAACTGATCACGGTTTTTGACGTGGCCGGGACGATGGGCCAGTGACTGCACCAGCAAAAACTCCGTCACGGTAAGGCTGACCTCTTCACCTTTCCAGGTGCAAAGGTGGCGCGTCGGATCGAGGGTAAGATAGCCTCTCTTTATAACGTCCTTGCCGGTTCCGCCGGAAACGTCGCGGCGGCGCAGAACGGCGCGTATGCGTTCTAATAGAAGTTTCTGGGAAAACGGTTTCTTTATGTAATCGTCGGCGCCCAGCCGCAGGCCCAGGATTTCGTCGATCTCTTCGTCCTTGGAGGTCAGAAAAATCACCGCAATGTCGCCTTTACGGCGAAGCCTTTCCAGCAGTTCAAGGCCGTCCATGCGGGGCATCTTGATGTCCAGGATCGCAAGATCGACGGGGTTTCTGGCGATTCCCTCCAGGGCCTCGAAGCCGCCGTTGTAGGCATGAACCTTGAATCCTTCCGCTTCCAGGGACATCGACACAGAGGTAAGAATATTGCGGTCATCATCCACCAGGGCGATTGTTTGGGGCATGGAACGGCCTCCGATTCCTTCAAGGCGTATTGATAAATTATGCTCCAAAAGCAGCATCAACAATTGACGTGGCCTTTGTGGCGAAATTATAGTCAAATATGAGCCTTCCCGCTTGAGGGAAATTTCGAGGCAAGCTGGTGGCGGCATTTATGGGCCGCGCTTTTAACCGATTGGGAGAATGCATTAAATGAGGTTTTCTAAGGCCATGGCCCGGCGGATAACCGTTCCCGCTGCTTCCGCGCACCGGCTTTCGGCTGTCGCGCCGGCGCTCCTTGCCGCCATTTTCGGAGTTTTTATTGTGCTTGGCGTCGGTTTCGCCGATTCTTCTACAATCCACAACGCCGCTCACGACGCCCGTCATTCCTTCTCCTTCCCCTGCCATTAGGGGCCGCTCCTTACTGAGAGGGGTAAAGACATGCTTCAGCGCATACTGCTGACGGCTGTCATTGCCGGCTTCGTAGCCGGAATCTCAGTTTCGCTGATCCAGATGGTGCGGGTTATTCCGCTCATTGAACTTGCAGAATCGGCGGAAACAGCCACCCATGCCCATCAAGCCAATGCCCGTGAAGGTGAGAACGAAGGACAACAGGGGCATGATCATGACGGAGCCTTGACGCCGCAAGACGGCCTGCAGCGGACGGCTTTCACGTTCCTTGTCAATTCCATTGCCGGGGTCGGCTTCGGCCTTTTGCTGGCCGCCGCCTTTACCTTGCGAGGCGCGCCGCTGAACATTGGCCAGGGTGTTTTATGGGGGATCGCCGGCTTCGCCGTGTTTTCCCTGGCCCCGGCGCTTGGGCTGCCGCCGTCGCCGCCCGGCATATCCAAGGCGCCGCTTATTGATCGCCAGACATGGTGGCTTGGAACGGCGGCGGCCACCGGGCTGGGCCTGGCCATGGCGGTTTTCGCCAAGGCCTGGGCTTACAAGGCTTTGGGGGCTCTTTTTATCATGGCCCCCCATATTATCGGGGCGCCCGTTCCCGACGCCTTAACCTCTTCCGGCCTGGCGGCTATGGGGGAATTCGCCGTCGCCTCACTGACCGCGACCGGTATTTTCTGGATCGTGCTCGGCGGATTTTCAGGTTTCTTGTTCCGCAGGTTCGCTTGAGAGACATATCAAAGGCGCTTAAGAGCTTTTTCCGGCTATTGGCCGGTTCGGCCCGCGATTTGATGCCGATCGTGCTGGTGGTCGTCTTTTTTCAGGTGGTGGTCCTGCAGCAGCCCTTTCCCAACCTGGAAAAAACCATCGTTGGCCTCGTTTTCGTGCTCCTCGGACTGGCCTTGTTCATACAAGGATTGGAAATGGGGCTGTTCCCCCTCGGCGAATCAATGGCCGACGCCTTCGCCCGCAAGGGCAGCCTGTCGGCCCTTCTGGCGTTCGGCTTCTGCCTTGGGTTTGGGACCACGGTGGCGGAACCGGCGCTCATCGCCGTGGCCGGCGAAGCCGCCGATATAGCCGGCAAGGGCGGGGTCATTGCCGATAGCGGGGAGGCCAAGGAGTCCTACGCTTTTCAGCTTCGCATGACGGTGGCGCTGTCGGTGGGGCTGGCCCTGGTGGTCGGGGTGTTCCGGATTCTCAAAGGCTGGCCGCTCCATTACCTGATTATCGGCGGATACATGATCGTAGTCGCCCTGACCTTTTTCGCGCCGGACGAAATCGTCGGTATTGCCTATGATTCCGGCGGGGTAACCACATCCACCATCACCGTACCCCTGGTAACCGCGCTCGGGGTCGGCATGGCAAGCACTATCCGCGGGCGAAATCCGATGACCGACGGCTTCGGACTGATCGCCTTGGCCAGCCTGACGCCGATAATCTTCGTCCTGATTTTCGGAATGGTGGTGTGATGGACGCGGCGAATCAGGGCCTGTTCGATCACACCATCGCCACTTTCATCGGCACCATGGCCGACATTGCTCCCATTATCGCCATTCTGTTCGGCTTTCAGTTTTTGGTTATCCGCAAACGTCCGCCCAATCCGGGCAAGATCGCCGGCGGCTTCGTTTACGTCCTTACCGGCCTGACCCTGTTCCTGGTCGGCCTCGAGGAGGCCCTGTTCCCCCTGGGCGAAGCCATGGCGAAGCAGTTGACGGCGCCGGAATTCATCTATGGGGTGTGGGGCGGATACGGCGGCGAGTTCGCATCGCACTGGTACGACTATTTCTGGGTCTATGTCTTCGCGGCGGCGATCGGTTTTTCCACCACGGTCGCCGAACCGGCTCTGATCGCGGTGGCGCTGAAGGCCGAAAAGATTTCCGGCGGCTCGATCAACGCCTTCGGCCTGCGCATGGCGGTTGCCTTCGGAGTGGCGGTGGGCGTCGCCTTGGGCTCCTTTCGTATCGTGACCGGCACGCCGCTCCCCTATTACATCATAGCCGGTTATGTGGTGGTGATCGTGCAGACGGTCCGCGCCTCGAAGATGATCGTGCCGCTGGCCTACGATTCCGGCGGCGTAACCACATCGACGGTGACGGTGCCGGTGGTGGCGGCCCTGGGGTTGGGCCTGGCTTCCACAATTCCGGGGCGCAGTCCCCTGATAGACGGTTTCGGATTGATTGCATTTGCCAGTCTGTTCCCCATTATGTCGGTGATGGCTTACGCCGGCGCGGCATCATGGATTCGGGAAAGACGGCGTAAGTTAGGAGGTGAGAACGATGTATCTTAAACTAATAATGGCATTGGTCAGCGACGAGAAGACGGAAGCGGTGATGAACGCCGCCCGCGAGGCGGGAGCGACGGGCGCTACCATCATAACCAGCGTCCGGGGCGAGGGGCTGAAGCCGGAAAAGACTTTCCTGGGCCTTGAGTTGACTGCCCAACGCGACGTTTTGATGTTTCTCGTGGCCGAAACCAAGGCCCGAGAAATACTGGAAACAATCGCCGAGGCCGGAAATTTCGATGAAGAACCGGGGGCTGGCATCGCCTTTCAGGTATCCATAGAAGACGCCGTCGGCCTCAAGACCCAGGAACCCACACTGCTTCAGGAAATCGAGGACAAGGTATGACCGAAAATGATTACACAAAGGTTAGCGCCATCATGACCCATTCGGTCAGGACCGTCGAGCGGATGGCGACTGTCAAGGACGCCATCGACATCATGCGCGAGGCCGGGGTCAGTTCGCTGGCGGTGGAGCGCCGCGACGAAAAGGATGAGTTCGGCCTGTTGGTGGTCACCGACATCGCCCGCGAGGTGATTGCCAAGGACCGCGCCCCGGACCGGGTCAACGTCTATGAAATCATGTCCAAGCCGGTGATCACCCTGCCCGAGAACATGGACACCAAATACGCGGTCCGCCTGTTGGTGAAGTTCAACCTATCCAGGGCTCTGGTGGTGGGGGCGCGGCGCGTTCCCGTCGGCATCGTCACCCTTCGCGACATGGTGTTGCGCCACAACGGGAGCGAAGCCGCTGATTAGGCGGAAATTGGCAAACGGCGATGTTGTCATGGTTGGCCTGACGGCTTATGTTCCCTTCCTTCCGGTTAACGGCGGAACTGATTTCTGGGACTTTTTGAGGTGAAAAAATGACTGCGAACGGCAAAGAGCTGACCAACAACAAGAAGCTGCTGGCCTGGGTGGACGAAGCCGCGGCCCTGTGCAAGCCCGATGATATCCACTGGTGCGACGGCTCCGAGGCCGAATATGACCGCCTTTGCCAGGAGATGGTTGATGGCGGCACCTTCATTCCCTTGAATCCAGACAAACGCCCCAACTGTTTCCTGGCCCGTTCGGACCCCGATGACGTGGCCCGGGTCGAGGACAGCACCTTCATCTGCGCCGAAAGGGAGGACGACGCCGGCCCCACCAACAACTGGACCGATCCTAAGGAAATGAAGGAAACCCTGAACGGTCTTTTCGACGGCTGCATGCGGGGGCGCACCATGTACGTCTGCCCGTTTTCGATGGGCCCGCTGGGCTCACCGATCGCTCATATCGGCGTCCAGATCACCGATTCCGCCTATGCCGCCGTCAACATGCGGATCATGACCAGGATGGGCCGCAAGGTCCTCGACGTGCTCGGCGACGGCGAATTCGTGCCCTGCCTGCATTCCGTCGGCGCTCCGTTGGAGCCCGGGCAAAAGGACGTTTCATGGCCCTGCAACAAGACCAAATACATCGTCCATTTCCCCGAGGAACGTTCGATCTGGTCGTTCGGCAGCGGCTATGGCGGCAACGCATTATTGGGCAAGAAGTGTTTCGCCTTGCGCATCGCCTCGCCGATGGCCCGTGACGAGGGCTGGCTGGCCGAACACATGCTGATCTTAGGCCTTGAATCACCGGAGGGCGAAAAAACCTATATCGCCGGCGCCTTCCCCAGCGCCTGCGGCAAGACCAACCTTTCCATGCTGATCCCGCCGGCCGGTTTCGATGGCTGGAAGGTGACCACCATCGGCGACGATATAGCCTGGATCAAGCCGGGAGACGACGGCCGGTTGTACGCCATTAATCCCGAGGCCGGCTATTTCGGCGTTGCCCCCGGCACCTCCACGGCGTCCAACCCCAGCGCCATGAAGATGCTCAGCAAGAACTGCATCTTCACCAACG
>JAZFTA010000091.1:0-9547 GCA_036446415.1 Rhodospirillales bacterium
GCCGTCGTCCTCGGCAATCTGGAGTTCCTGGAGGAAACCATCGGCGAGAACGATTCCCGCAGAAGGCTGGTGGAAAGGGCCTGCGATGGCGTGCGCCGGGGCGCCCAGCTCACCGAACGGCTGCTCGCTTTTTCCAGGAAACAGCACCTTGAACCGGAAGTGCTGAGCGTAAGCCAGGTGGTTTCCGCGACCGTCGAAATTCTGCGCCGGACGCTGGGCGAAACAATATCCATTCAGACCTCTATCGCCGGCAACCTCCACCCCATCCTTGCCGACCGGGGGCAGCTGGAAAACGCAATTCTTAACCTGGCCGTGAACGCCCGCGACGCCATGTCCCAGGGCGGAACCCTGAGCATCGACATGCGAGACGTCGAAATCGAAAATAACGATGGTGGGGTTTACGGCGAACTGACCCCGGGGCGCTACGCCTGCATCGCGGTCAAGGACACGGGCCACGGAATGACGGAGGACGTAAAGGACCGGGTCTTCGATCCTTTCTTCACCACCAAGGAATCCGGACATGGCACCGGCATGGGACTTAGCATGGTTTACGGCTTCGCCAAACAATCAGGAGGACTGGTCAGGATCGAGAGCGAAGAGGGCAAGGGCACCACCATCGAGATACTTCTACCGGCGGCAATCAATGAAAAGGAAAAACCGAAAGATACGGCCGGGAACAACAAAAACTTCCAGGGCAGGGGGGAAACCGTCCTGGTGGTCGAGGACGAAACGGAGGTGCGCTCACTGGCCGTCGAAATGCTGTACGATCTCGGCTATAGGGTTCTGGAGGCGGAGAACGGCGACAAGGCTATTGACATAGTCAGGGACAAGCCAAGGATCGATCTCCTTTTCACCGACGTGCTGATGCCGGGAAGGTTAACCGGCAAGGAGCTGGCCCAAGAAGCATGCCGGCATGCGAAGAACATCAAGGTTATTTTCACTTCCGGCCATCCCGCCGACCACCTCAGCGGCGATGCGCCTAATGCCGAAAAATTCACCCTGATCCGCAAGCCTTACACCAAACGGAAACTGGCCGAAACCATAAGGTCCGTCCTTGACAGTTGACGGCTTTGTCATCCTTGACATGACGGCGGAAAAATATCAGCCCTTAATATTAACCCCCAAACCCGTTAAGATGTCCGGACCTTTGGTTGTCACAGACAGGGGAATTCAGCCATGACCGTGATTTATGTGGTCCTTGGCCTGGCGGCGGCGTTTTTTCTGTGGGCCGTGAACATCTGCAACCGTCTTATCCGCAACAGAAACATGGTCGAGGAGGGATGGAGCGGCATCGACGTCCAGCTCAAGCGCCGCGCCAACCTGATCCCCAACCTGATCGAAACAGTCAAGGGCTACATGGGACACGAACGCGGCGTCCTTGAAGACGTCACCAAACTGCGCGTCCAAAGCATGGAAGCCGGCGCCCCCGGCGAAAAAGGCAAGGCGGCTGGTAGCCGGGCCTTAAGGTAGGGAACGGCGCCACATTTCACTAACCAGATCGGCCCGGGCCGAATAGACGACCAGCGGAAGATTGGCCGCTTCTTCGGTGATTCGCTTGAAAAGCTCCATTTGATCCGGCGTCGGCCCGGACCCGGCGACCGGTATTGAAAAGTAGAGCATGCCCATGGCCTCGGTTTCGGCGCGGTGCAGCCGGGCCACCCCCGGCGGCGTTCCCACATCGACGACGGCGGCGAAACCGGCTTCGTGCAACTGGGATATGCGTTTGATCTTGCGCCCGCCGACGGCATCCAGATATGGAACCGCCCGGTCCCTGGACATAACGGCCATGCCGTAGCCTCTCTCAAAGGGAACCTTCGAGACCAGGCCTTCTCTCAACCCCAGGGCCGCACTGTCTTCCCCGATCGGGTCGCCATCGGCGTCCACTTCCACCGCCTCGTCTTCCTGGCTCATTTCGCCGTCCCCCCACCAACCGCAGGCCTGGACGGCATGCGGAGCCGCGACCACGGAAAATATCAGAGCGGCGAGAAAAAAAGTCACCGGCCAGGGAAAACGCGTCATTCCTTATGCCATCATTTTTTATACGTTTTTCAGTTGGTTATCCGCCGTCCGGCAGGGTCTGGGCGTAGGCCAGTATATCGACCAGCACCTGATGGTCCAAGGCCCTTAGGGCCGGCATGTTGCGGCCGGGATGGCCGTTAAGGATTTTATGCAGGGTCTCCCACGGGTTATTCCTGGCCAGCCTGCCGAGGGGCGGTATGGAGGTGATTTCATTGCCCTCCAGCCCATGACAGGTGGCGCAGATGGTGACGAAATAATCGGCGTGCCGGCTGGAACTGCCCTTGGCCTTGCCGGTTTTGCGGTCGATGAAACGGTCCATGTCGACGAGTCCCAAGGAGATAAAATTGGCGATATCAATTATGTCGGCATCGACCAGACGGCCGTTGGCCAAGGTGATCTTTCTGACCCCGTGCATGTCGTCGCCGATGACCCTGGCGATCCTTTCAGGGTCGGCCCCGGCCATGCCCCTGACACCCTTGATGCCGGTGAAGTGTTTTCCCTTGCCATAGGCCCCGCTCTTGCCCATGTAGTCCCAGCCGTGACACTCCTTGCACCGCCAGTTGGCGGCCGGATTGTTGGCTAATTCACTGTCGGCGGGATAACCTCGATGGCGGGAAGTAGGCGGAGACACCCCGATCTCATCGTACCATTTGTCGTACAACCGCCCACCCCTGGCCACCGATGACAGGACGTTTTCCGACGGCAGGCCCTGGATGTAGGCCAGGATGTCGGTAAGTTTTTGCATGCCCAGCGCCCTGAGGGCCGGCATTTTTTTGTCGGGATGGCCGTTAAGCAGCTTGTGCATGGCCATCCACGGGTTTTCGTTGGCCACTTGGGACAGCGGCGGAATGGTCCTGATCTTCATTCCGTCCCGGCCGTGACAGCCGCCGCATATGGTGTTGTAGTGATCTGAATGGCGGGACCTGTCGCCCTTGGCCCTTTTGGACGCCCTGTCGATATACATGTCCATGTCGACCTGGCCCAGGCTGACGAAGTTGGCCAGATCGCGCATGTCCTTCTCGTCGACAAGGCCGAGAAGGACCGTGATTTCGCCCTGGGTGGCGGTAAGGTATTTGTATCCGTGGGTCTTGTTCCTGAGGATGGCGGCGATCTTTTCAGGGTTGGCCCCGGCCATTTCATTTATCCCCTTGATGGCGGTGTAGTGCCTTCCCGCGCCATAGGCCCCGTCCTTGCCCCGATAGTCCCAGCCGTGGCATTCCTTACACAGCCATTGCTGGGCCGGATCGCCGGCCAATCCGCCGGCCGGCGGATAGGATGGATGCCTGACCATTGGCGGGGCCGCGTTGGTCGTTTTAAACCAGTTGTCGTAAAGACGCCCGCCGCGGATGATGGAAGCCTGCAATTCATTGTCGGCGGCGGCGGGGCTTGGCGCAACCAGCGATAGGACCGTCCAGGCGAACGCCAAAACCAGCAGGCCTAGTAAAACCGCCGGCAACTTGGTTGATGTTTTTTTCTTCATTTCCTCACCCTCCTTGTGGCCCGAGGAGAATGAATACTTTGCCTTTACCGGGACGCCTGGAGATAAACCGCGCGGCCCATGCGATCAACCGTCTCGATCTTTTCGGATTCCATAAAGTCGGCGGTCAGCCTGGCGAAATCCCGATAGAAGGGAAGCCGCGCCCTTTCGGTCACCTTTTCGCAGAAATTGAAGACCCATTTCAAAAGGTGGTCCTGGAGAAAGTTGTTCTCGAAGACAAGGCAGTTGGAAGCCTTGGCGAAGTCCTTTTCCCGCCATGCCTCGGCTTCCTTCATCACCACCTCGGCCATGAACTCCAGTTCGACGCTGATGTGGTCCGGTATGCCGTGATAGCCGGGATCGTATTCGAACCCGGCTTCCTCTATGAATGATTTGACCTTGCTGGTTTCAGCCCCCCACAGCACCCCGCCGCCGCCATCGGAATGGACCGACCCGTGGGGCGAGACATGGCCGCCGGGACCGCAGAACAGGCCGGTGAACTCCACCGCCAGCTCTTCCGCCAGCCGGTCGCCGTCTTCGCTGAGCCCCTCCGCATCGAAATCGGCGCAGGCGCCCCTAAAGGCTTCGATAAACTCGTCGGACCTTATTTGTCTTAACAGGAACTCCGACGGTTCGTCGCGGAAAATGGTGGCCAGGAAGCCATAGAGGCTGCTGCGCTCGATGGCCGACCTGGCCAGTATTTCCGGCGTCTGGCCAGGGTTATCGTTTTTTTTCAGGTCCGTCATGTTCCTATATCCGGGTCACCGAAACCACCGTGTCCATGAACCTTAGCTGTCCGTTTACCGGATCGGGAGCGTTGGGGATGATCCAGTTGGGATGGGTTCCGGCGCCGCTCCACCATTTGCCGGCGTAGTCGGGATCGTCATCCGCGAACGGGGCCTTCTTGCCGCTGGCGTAGCGTCCGTATTCCCAATGCCCGCAGTGGTGCGAAATGGCGATCACGCCGGGAACCACGCACGGAGTGACCTTGGCGATTGCCTCGATCTCGCCGATATGGGACTTGACCCGTATCCTGTCGCCGTCGCCGATGCCGTTGGTTTCGGCGGAGGCCGGATTGATCCACGCCGGGTTGTCGTTGTAGATCTCGGACAGCCACTTGCAGTTGGCCGACCGCGAATGGATCTGGACCGCCACCTTGTAGGTGGTCAGGATCATCTCGCCCTTGTTCATGGTCTGGTGCTCGGGGATAGCCGTCCAGGTGGGAAGCGGCGGGAAGCCCTTTTCCTCCATGATCGTCGAGTAGAACTCCATGTATCCCGACTTGTTGACCTTGTCGGGCTTGAAGCCGGAATAGACTACATTACCGATCTTCTGTCCGACATAGCCGGTATAGGCCTTCTTGGTGTGGGCGTAGCCCTTGGCCAGGGCCTCTTCCTCGCTTTTCACCTTGGCCTTTTTCCAGTTCCAATAGACTCCGGTGGCCTCGTCCAGGATCACCCCGTCCTTTTGGTATTTGGACGGGTCCACGACCTTCTTGTACGAGAAGTACCTGGGCTTGGCGTCCGGGTCGTGCCAGACGCCGTGTTCCTTCATGTACTCGAAGCCGCCGGCCTCCTTGACGCCGGGCGTCATATCGCAGGATTTTTGGACGAACTCTTCCTTGGACTTGACGCCCAGCGGAAAGCCCATCCTGTCGGCCAGCTCGATGCAGACATCTCCAAAGTCCCTGGATTCTCCCAAAGGCTTCACCAACGGCTGGCGGATGGCGTACTCGGCGACCTGGTTGGGCGACACCATGTCCTCGTAGTCCCACCTTTCGAGATAGGTGGCGTCGGGCAGGATGATGTCGGCCAGGGCCGCCGATTCGTCGTAGAACGGATTGACGCAGACGGTGAAGGGAATAAGCGACTCGTCCTTGAGGATGTCGATGTTCTCCTGGACCTCGCCGTTGGCGTAGACCGGGGTGTAGCAGTACCACATGTAAACGTCGGGCCGGCCGGCCGAGCCGTCCTTGATCATCTTGAGCGCGTTGTGACTCATGTGATGGGTCGGCAGAGCCGCCGCCCCCTTGGGGCCGTCCATTATCTTCAATTTACGCGATTTCGGTTTGTTCTTCGGGCCCTTGGGGTATTTCCACTTGGCGCCGACCGCCTTGCACCGTCCGCCCGGGTTGTCGATGTTGCCGGTAATCGAGGCCAGCATCTGGATCGCCCGTTCGGTGTCGTTGCCGTTGTAGTGGGCCACCGAGCCCCGGTAATTGATGACGCAGGCCGGTTTGGTGGTGGCGAATTCGCGGGCTATGGAGCGGATCTTGTCGGCCGGAACGCCGCTGATTTTCTCCGCCCACCTGGGCGTGTACTGGGCCAGATGGATCTTCAGGGCCGAGATCTTCTCCCCGGTGGTGGCGTCATGGGCGTTGGTGGCCTTGCAGTATTTGAGGAACTTCTCGCCTTCGCCGGCGTAAAGGTCTTCGCTCATCACCACGTTGCACATGGCCAGAACAACCGCCAGGTCGGTTCCCGGAGTTACCGGCACCCACTCGGTGGACTTGGCGGCGGTATTGGACATGCGGACGTCGAAGGTCACCATCTTGACTCCGCGCTCGGCCATCGCCCACAACAGGCGGTGGGCCGTCGGGATGTGGTTGGTGTGGGCCTCCAGCACGTTGGAGCCGAAGTTGAGCACGTATTTGGTGTTGTCGAAGTCCCAGTTGTCGTAATGGCCGCCCCAGGTCAGCTCCTGGGCCGTCCACTTTCCACCCTCGCAGATGGAGGTGTGGTTGCCGATGGTCCCGGTCCCGTAGTTGGCCAGGAACAGGCTCTTGATCAGCTTCGACGATGAGGACTTCATGCGCCCGTAGTGGAAGGCGAACTTCTCGGGCCGGCCTTCGTCGCGCAGTTTTTTCAGGCGGCCGGCGATTTCACTCAGCGCATCGTCCCAGGAAATCTTTTTCCATTTCCCTTCGCCGCGCTTGCCGACGCGCCTCATGGGATAAAGGACGCGGTCCGGGTCATATACCTGGTTGATCCCGGCCTGACCCTTGGCGCACATGACGCCTTCCGAGCGGATCGACTTGGGATGGCCTTCGATCTTGACCAGCCTCCCGTCCTCCACATAGCCCATGCTCGGGCACCGGGTCACGCAATTCCAGCACGAGCTGGGGATGGCGGCGCGCGGCTTGCCGGTCTTGGGCGAGAAATCCTTTCCGCCACGGATCGGAAGTTCGTGGACCGCGGTGAGGGCGCCCCCGGAAAGCCCCGCCGTGGCGGCGGCGGCGAGTGCGCCAAGTTTCAAGAAATTTCGGCGATTATACATTGCAACCTCCTTAAATTCCTACCGGTCCGGTGATCTGTCCGACCACCACGACGATGTAACGCAGCATGAAGCCGCCGGCCAGGATGGCTACCGGCACCACGTATTCGACATACGCGGGCGCCGCGAACTCACGGTGATTGATAAGCCTGGGGAAGACGTAGATCATCTCAAGCGCCCCGGGAATGACAAGGCCGACCAGCAGGACCCAGAACCAGAACATGCTCGCCATGTCGCCGCCGGGAAGGATGGCCGATACGGCGTACTTGACGTCGCCGACGGTGAGATGGGCGAACATCAGGAACAGGAATATTCCCACCACCTCAAAGCAGATCAGCATCAGGTCGGTAGCGGTAAGGATGTAGCCGCTTTCATGGTGCGTCCTGTGTTCTTCCTCGGTCGTGCTTTTCTTGTGGAGCAGGGTCTGGGTCAACATGATAACGGCGATCCCGGTGGAAATTGCCGACAGCAGGAAAAGCATGGGCAGAACCGGCGAGTTCCAGAACGGCCGGGCCGGCATGGCGCCGAGCAGGACGCCGGTGTAGACGGCTACCGATATCCCTAAGGGAACGCATACCCAGGCCAGCCCCCTGCGGTATTTTTCCATCTCGTCGCCGGGCTCCGCGCCGTCGGGCCAGAAGGTATAGGCGTAAAGCAGGCTGGCCCCGAGGCACCCCATAAGCAACCACGAGCCGATCGACATGGGCGACAGGTTGATGGTTGTGAAAAGGTTGAGGAACCGTAAATAGTTACCGGCCTCGAATGAACCCAGCTCCAGGATCAACATTGCGGCGCCGATCATTATGGGAAACGGGGCGATGAAGGCGCCGTAGCGGGCGATCTTGAAGTGGCGGCCGCCGAAACCGCCGCCGCCGCCGCGCAACAGCACCGACGAACTTACGGTAAGGGCCCCGGCCCCGACCCCGGCGAGGAACAGATAGCCGATGACCGGCAATCCCCAATTCAAATGCTCAACCATGTTTACCTCCTCTCCTTCTGGCGGCGGTGGGTTGCCACATTCACGTGCCAGCCGCGTTCGCGGAAATGTTCGTCGTAATTATCGGCGGCGATGTAGTAGACCTGAGGCTCGGTGCCCATGCCCGGGCGCAGCACGCTCACCGGGTTGGTCGCCAGAACCCGCGAAATCTCGCTTTTTGGGTCGTTTACGTCGCCGAATATCCTGGCCTTGCCGGGACAGGTGTTGACGCATGACGGCTCGACGCCCTGGCTGATCCGGTGCAGGCAGAAACTGCACTTGTCGGCGGAGCCGGTCAGGGGGTTGATGAATCGGGCGTCGTAGGGGCAGGCCAGAAGGCAGTATTTGCAGCCGATGCAGACATCCGGGTCTATATCGACGATGCCGTCGGCGGAGCGCTTGAAGGTGGCGCCGGTGGGGCAGACGTCAACGCAGGCCGGATGGCGGCAATGGTTGCAAAGCCGGGGCAGGAAATTGACCGAGACCGCCGGGTAATTGCCTTTTTCAATGGTCTCGACCCACGAGCGGGTATGGCCCAGGGGAACATCGAACTCGGCCTTGCAGGCGACCGAACAGGCTTGGCAACCAGAGCATCGCCGGGTTTCTATGACCATCCCTTACTGGTGCTTGTGGACCTCCTCCGAGGCCTTGGCGCCGGCCGGCAGGGCCGAGGCGGCCACTGCGGCGGCAGCGCCTACGCCGAGCTTGGTTACCATTTCTCGGCGGGAGATTTTTTGCTGGGAAACCTTCATGGCCGTTCCCCTCATTGATTGTGGTTGGGTTAGCTGAAAGTATGTATGACAGCTATGGATTATCCCCTTCCACGGCCTTCGGGCCATGATCTATGTTAAAATTTTCACAAATAGGTGAACGGTCGGGTTACCCGGCGTAATGTACTAGATATGCCCTTCGTGGTGGATTTCCCTGAGCAGGCTTTCGAAATCGGGAATATTCACGGTGCGGCCCGAGAAATAGGCGACGCCGTCGGCGGTCATCTCGCGGATCGCCCTGGATACCGATTCCGGCCTGGCCCCGACCATGGCCGCCAGGTCGGGGCGCGACAGGGGCAGCTCCAGCACCACCCTGCCGTCATCGGACTGCGTCCCGAAGCGCCGGATCATGACCACCAGCAGATGGGCGATCCTGGTCCTCAGGCTGAGATTGGTGAGCTGGAAAATCTCGTCCTCGGCCTCGCCCAGGGCCCTCGAGGCGATCCTCAGGAACTCCATGCCGAGCGCCGGATTGTGGCTAAGAAGGTCCCACACCGTTTCCCTGTCAATGAAACAGACCGTTGAGTCCTTGAGGACCTCGGCGGTGCCGTGGTGTGTCTCGCCGGCCAGCAGGGGGCGGTAGCCCAGCGTGCTTCCCGGACCGGCCAGGCGGCCCAGCAGGACCGAGCCGCCGTCGGCGGCGGACTTGCGGATTCCGATCAGGCCGTCCTCGACGCAATATATGCCAAGGCACGGATCGTCCTCGTGGAAAAGCACCTCGCCCTTGGCGTGGGCGCGGCATGTTTTATTGGCGTTCAGCTGCTCCATCTCTTGGGCGCTCAAGACGCACCATTCGGAGCGGTTGCGGTGCTGGCAGGTGAAGCAGTTGATTCCCGGGGCGGCAGGTTTGTCGCGTCCCATTTATTCTTCCCTATTCTTCCGCCCCCGGAAACAGCCTCAAATCTTAGCAATAATCCTGGTGAATGTCTTGCCGGCAAAGCCTTGAAGATGAAAATCAGATGGTGCGGGCGGTCGGACTCGAACCGACACTCCGTCGCCGGAACTGGATTTTGAGTCCAGCGCGTCTACCAA
>JAZFTA010000092.1:0-8183 GCA_036446415.1 Rhodospirillales bacterium
GACGACGCTGCTGGCCACCCGGGGCGGCGGCGTGAAGGCCCGTTTGTCCACGTTGAACTGGTGGCTGACCTCGCACAGCCACTGGGTGATGACCGAAAGCCTGCCATAGGCCTTGGTGGACGGCTTGGCGGCCAGTCTATCGGCCACTTCGGCCTGGAACATGCAGGTCATGCCTTCCAGTTCCTGGGCCTGTCTCAGCCAGCCGATAAGCAACGGGGTGGCGATATTGTAGGGCAGGTTGGCGACGATGGCCCGCGGCGCCGGGGCGATGTCAACCGGACCGGTTTCAAGGGCGTCGGCGTGGATCAGGCGTAGGCGGTCCGGGTAGGCCCGGCCAAGGTCGGCCAGCGCCTCTATGCAGCGCCCGTCCGTTTCGACGGCGAACACCCGCATGGCCCCGGCTTCAAGCAGGGCGCGGGTCAATCCGCCTGGACCGGGGCCGATCTCGATGACGTTGGTTTTGCTCAAATCGCCGGCGGCGCGGGCGATGCGGGCGCAAAGGTTGAGGTCGAACAGGAAATGCTGTCCCAGCGAACGGCGGGGCTTCAGTCCGTGGCGGGCTATCACCTCGCGCAGCGGGGCAAGAGAGGGTGACGGGTTTTCAGCCGCGGCCATGGCGGCGCCTCAGGCGCTTTCGGCAGCGGCGCGGCGCTTGGCCATTTCCGCCGCCGTTTTCAGGGCTTCGATCAGGCTTGTCTCGTCGGCCCGTCCGCCGCCGGCTATGTCGAAGGCGGTTCCGTGGGCCGGCGAGGTGCGAACGAAACCAAGGCCCAGCGTAATGTTGACGGCGCTCTCGAAGGCTATGGCCTTGATCGGGATCAATGCCTGGTCGTGGTACAGGCATACGGCGGCGTCGTATTCCTTGCGCCTTTGGGGGCTGAACAGGGTGTCGGCGGGAACCGGGCCGAAGACGTCTATACCCTTGGCGGCGATCGCCTCGACGGCGGGGGCGACGATCTCCAGGTCCTCAGGCCCCATGACGCCGCCCTCGCCGGCGTGGGGGTTGAGCCCGGCGACGGCCAGCCTGGGCCTGGCGATGGCGAAATCATCCCTTAACGCGGCCTCGGTTATGGTTGCGGTCTCGACTATGGCTTCCCTGTCCACCGACTCTATGGCTTCCCTCAGGCTGACATGGATGGTGACCAGCGCAACCCTGAGTCCCGGACAGGCCATCATCATCACCGGCCGGATGTTCCTTCCCGCCAGGTGGGCCAGGAATTCGGTGTGGCCGGGGAACCCGAAGCCGGCTTCATGCAGGACCATCTTGTTTATGGGGTTGGTGACGATGGCCGCCGCGCCGCCCGACTTAACGTGCGCCAGGGCTGTTTCGATGGATGAAATTACGGTCTTGCAGTTGGCCGGGTCGGGTTTTCCCGGAACCGCCCTGGCGGCCAGGGGGCGGGCCATGACCGGCAGTCTTTGGGCGAAGGCGGAGATCGCCTGTTTTGGGGAATCTATGACCTCGACCGGCGCCGTCAGGCCCATGCCTTGGGCCAGCTCTTCGATGCGCTCGGGGTCGTCAACCGTGAAGAAAGGCGGCACGCCCTCGTTTCGCCTGAGCCACGCCTTGATGGTTGTTTCCCCGCCAATGCCCGCCGGTTCCCCCATGGTCAGGGACAGCGGCCTGTCGCCGCTATAGGCGGGGTTCATACTCTGATGTCCACGAAGGCCGTGCCGCGCAGGTCGCGGAGAAAGCGTCTGGCGGCGATTTCCAGACGCTCCATCATGAGGGTTTGCCTTAATCTATCGCGCTCGGCGGTCACCGAGTCGCCTCCTTCCCGGTCGCATACCATCAGGACGACAAGGCCTTCGTTGATGCGCAGGGGAGAGCTTGCCTTGTTGGTTGGAAGGTCCTTGACGGCGTCACGGATATTGGGCGGCAGCTTGCTGGTGTTAATTCGGCCCAGGTTTCCGGAAAGGCCGGACCCGCTTTCCTTGCCCAGCCTCTCCATATCCTGGCAATTGACGGCGACTTCGCTCATCGTCCTGGCCAGTTCAATTTGTCCTTCGACTTCGTGTTGAGCGGTCCCTGGCGGTATGGGTATAAACAACTGCCATAGGGAAACGGTTATATCCGGAACCGGGAGCCCCTGGTCAATGCGTCGTTTGCGCAGAAGGAGTATGTGATATCCGAGCATGCTTTGGATCGGCGAGGATATTTCTCCGGGTTGCAGCCGGTTTATCGCTTCGTCCAGCTTCCCTCCCAGTTGCTCTTGTTTTATCCATCCCAGGTCGCCGCCGACGGCCGCCGACGCGCTTTGCGAGAAAGTGCGGGCCACCGCCTGGAAATCGGCCCCGTTCCTTATCTGCTGCGCCAGGCGGCCGGCCAGGGCCAGGACTTCCCCTTCATCTTGCTGGTTGTCCAGCGGAAGGTATATTTCAGACACCCTGTATTCGGGCTTTCCCTTGTTGGCGGTGATTTTGGCCAGGGCCTCGTCGATTTCATCGTCTCCGATCATGATGCTTGATGAGAACTTCCGGCTAACCACCTTGGACCAGGCTATATCGGCTTCGATCTGCTCGATCAGGACCGGTTTGTTTATGCCCGATCGCCTAAGGAAGGAATCCAGCCCGCCCTTGGGCAGATTGTTCTGTTCTTCGATTCTCAGCAGCGCCCGGTCGATGTTTTGCTTGGTGACGCGGATGTTCAGCCGGTTGGCTTCCTGAAGCTTCAGTCTTTCGTCGATCAGATTACGCAGTATCCTCGGCGCCAGACGCTTGCGGGCCCGCGGGTCGTCTTTTATCTGAGACGACGCCATAACCAGCGAAAGCCGTGATTCAAGATCGTAAACGGAAATAACTTCGTCGTTGACCACCGCCGCGATGCGCAACGAATCCTGCGCCTCAGCGGGCATTTGCAAAAACACGGCCGCTAAAAAGAATATCAGTGGCAACGCCGTCGTATGGGTCAACAATTCCGCTATCCTGTACTAATCTAATAGAACTGGGAAACGCCGGTCTTCACTTCGCCCAGGGTTTTGAATTCGACCCTGAATAAAACGGAAATGGCTGGTTCAATGTCCCGGTCCTCGAAGAAAGTGCGGGTTGCTACCGTGGTGAACACAAGGCACTCGTCCTCATAGACCAGATCGATCCCCATGGATCGCATTTCTCCGCCGCCGGAGAGGTCGCGTGTGCCCCTGAATCCTCCCCTCCAGTAGCGGTTGAAACGTGAATTCAGCGACATCGAAATTTCCTCCCGTCTCTCGAACAGGCTATCCTCCTGGCGGTCGAAATAAACATAACTGGTGTTTATGGTCAGAGCCGGCGGACCCGCCGAAAATTTAACCTCATTGCGCCGGGCTTCCATGTTTTCCTTGTCCAGGCGTGTCCGGTACAGGAAATTAAATAACCCGGTTGGGGCGATGAGCACCTTGCCCACGATATCCGAAAAATGGTCCTCAAGCCCCGACCCCTTGGCGAATGTGTCGTCTACCCTTGGCTTGTAGCTTTGTCCGACCAGCACCGTGGTTTGGCCGCCCTTGCTCCCGTAGACGCTCCAGCTTAGGCCGTAATTAAGGCGGGGCCCGCCTTCGACCCGGTCAATTCCGGTGAAGCGGTTGGAACTGAACAGGTTGGTGTCGTCGAATTCGAACTCCTGGCTGTCTTCGTTGGGTATATTGTCGGGGTTCCCGCCATAAGGGCTGATGACGGCGGAAACTATCGGCTCTATGAGCTGATATACGGAACCCTCCTCCCTGACCAGTGGGTAACGCCAATTCAATTCCACCTGTGGAACCAGACGGTAGGCCGCTCCGGTGTAGTTTTTCTTGCCGCCGGACCGTTTAAGTTCGTTGACGTGATAAAGATCGCCCTTAAGGGATGTCGAAAGGGTGTAGAGCCCCCCCTCCGGTCCTACGTACGGCAGCCGCCAGCCGCCGTTCAGGGAAAGACGGCGCGTGTCCATGCCGTCGGTGCGGGTCAGCACGAGCATATTGGCGTCGAGACTGGCGCGGCCTCCAAAGCGATCGGGTTCGCCGACATGGTTGTAATCGATCATGGGAAAAATGTACGGCGTATTTCCCTCGTTATCTTCTTCGCTGAGCCCCTGGAATGCATAGGCGTTGAAAGCCATGTAATTACGCTTGCGGAATCCCTCGGCGAAGACTTTGGTTGTCAGGTTGTTATTCGAGGCGGAAATGGTGTTGTCGGACATATATCCGTAACGCCGCATGTAGGTGTCGTCCAAGGCCCGGTTGACGTCTATCCCCCAGCTCCAGGTGTCGTCGATATCGAAGCGCCCCTTCCCGGCCAAGTGTCCGCGGATATCGTCTTCCGAATCCTCGGTGATGCTGGCCTTCACGTTCACTTCCCCGTCTCTAAGCAGGGTCCGGTACTCGCCGGCCAGCACCACCCCCTCGTTGAATGTCACCAACGGATTGAAGGTGAAATCGCTGCTCGGGGACAGGTTGAAAAAATACGGCGTCCTTATGATGAACCCCAGGTCCGAGGAGCCGCCCAGGCTTGGCGTAAGGAACCCGCTTTGGCGTTTTACCGTCGGGTCGGGATGGGAAAGATACGGCATGTAGGCGACCGGAACTCCGGCGATCTCAAGGAAGGCGTCGGTATATTCTATGGTCCTGCTCTCCTTGTCGTGAACTACCCTGAACGCCTTGATCTGCCACAGCGGCGGGCGTTCCGGGTCGTCCGGGCATAGGTTGCAAGGGGAATAGACGGCGTTTCGCATATCCAGCGTCCTGTCCGCCGACCGTCTGGCCCCGGCGGCGGCGATGCGGGAACGGTCGGAAAGGACCATCCTGATGTCTTCAATGATTCCGTCCTTCATGTCGCCGGTAAGCTCTACGTACTCGCCGAACAATACATCGCCGTTGGGCTCCACCATGGAAACGCTTCCCGACGCGGTCAGCAAATCAAGCCGCTGGTTATAGGTGACGGTATCGGCGAACAGCATTCTTATGCCGTCCGAAACCTCCACGTTACCGGTCGCCGTTATGATGCCGAGCTGGCTGTCGTAGCTCATCTCGTCGGCGCTGAAGGAAATTGGTATGTCTTCCGATGGGGCCATGGCGGCGGCGTATGCGCCGGAACCTCCCGCCGTCGCCAGGGCCAGTAACGCCGCCACCATGCATGCCGGGAAAATTCTCATGCCTTCAGCCGTCTTCAAGGTGCAGCAGCATGGCCAGTCCCAGCAGGGTGGCGACACCCGATGGCGTCCACGCCGCCAGGGTTACGGGGATGGAGTCGGAAAGGCCAAGGGCATAGACCACGTCCGAGAAAAAATACAACACGAAGCCGGTCATAACGCCGCTGGCTATGATGAAAGACGTTCCGCCGCGCCGCGCCTGGCGCAAGGTGAAGGTGGCGGCGATCAACACCATGGCGCACATCAACAGTGGCGACGCCATCAGCGAGTGCCAGTGAAGGCGGTGCCTGACCGCCGAGAACCCGGATTTTTCCATGGTCTTGATAAAACCGCTGAGATCCCAGAACGACATGGTTTCCGGCGTCGCGAAGCTGTCCTGGATGGAATTCAACGTGAGGTCCGTCTCCAGCCAGTATTCGTTCTCGAACTTCGACGGGGTTTCCGGATCGTGTATCCACACATTGCGCATGTGCCAGAATCCGTCCACAAGCCGCGCCTGTTCGGCGTCGATCCTCTTCAAGAACCGGTCGCTTCCCTTATACATGAAGACTATCACGTCGCTCAGTTCCACTTCCTGGTCCTGTTGCAGGACTTGGCTTGAATGGATCACGGACTGGCCGGTTTCGCTGGATTGTCTAAGCCACAGCCCGGTTTCCGAAATGGCCAGATAGTTCTGCTGTCCCTTCAGGGTTATCGCTTCCAGGCGCTCGAAGCGCGATAGCATGGTCGATGAAAGAGGGTTGAACACGGTGATCTTGAATACGCCCAGAAGAAAGGCGAGAATGAGCGCCGGCAGCAGGAACTGCCAGGCCGAGACCCCGGTCGATCGTGTTATCACCAGTTCGTTATGGCGGGTCAGTTTCCAGAACGCCAGCATGCCGCCGAACAGAACGGCGAAGGGAAACGTCTGTTGACCCATATGCGGTAGTTTGAGGAGGGCCATTTCCATAATAATGGCGAATTCCACATCCGGTTTTGCCGCCGCGCGGCGCAGCAGCTCGATGGTGTCCATGAGCAGGATCAACAGCAACAGCATCAGGAAGACCGCCGCGAAACTGAAAAGAAATTGGCGGCCGATATACAATGAAAGGGTGGTGGAAAGTCGCACTTTAAGCCTGCTTCCTTTTATGCCGCCGCTTCGGGTTCGGGCATGGAGACGCGAAGGCGGGGCTGTCTCACCATTAAAAGATAGCCGGCCAATATCGGAAAAAGAACGCCGGCGTACATAAGCGGAATCAACTTGAGATTCCTGGCGCACAGGTTTTCCAGTCCCAGCGACATTATCTGCAGGGAGACCATGATGGCGATGGCTATGACGGCGCGCTGAGTCTGGGTGCGTCTTGAGAAACCGCCTGATATCAGACAGGCCAGCCCGACCAGCGCATAGCCCAGAGCCGACAACGGGGATGTCAGCCGTTTATGGGCCTCGACCGTGAACTTGCCGTAGTCCCTGGGGCTTAGCTCCTTGTCGCTTTTAAGGTCGAAGAGTTCTCCCATGGTCCGTTCCCTGGCTTCGCGGTAGCGCGACATACCGGCGCTGGTGGACATTTCCATTTCGAAGATGTAGCGGTCGAAATAAAGTATGGAAAGCTGGTTGGTTTTTTTGTCCACTTCCTGGCGGCTGCCCTTGAACATCACCACGCGGGTCGCCGTATCGCTCTCCATCAACGCGCCGCGCTCGGCCAACAGGGTGTAAGGTTTCTCTTTGTCGCGGGTGTCGTGAACCAGGATGCCCAACAACTGGCCGCCGCTGGTCCTCTCACGGATGTAAACGGTGATGTCTGTTGAGACGTTGTTGAAGGCCCCTTCCTGCAGCATGACGTGGGAATAGCTGTATCGGATATCCCACTGCATTTCCCTGAACATGCGGTAGGACTGGGGGACCAAAAAGATGTTCAGGGCGTAAGCCGCGATAACCACCACAACGGAAAGGATGATCGCCGGCCTGGCAAGCTCCGACTGGCTGACGCCGGCGGCGCGCATTACCACCAACTCTGAGTCCGATATCAGCTTTGAGTAGGTGAAAACGATCACCGTGAACAGGGCGATAGGCAGGATGACCGAAAGAAAGTTCGGCAAAAGCAGCATGATCAGATAAACGAACTTGCCGGCGCTTAGCCCCCTGTTCACGATCATTTCGACGAACCGAAGGGACTGGGTCAGCCATATGATAAAGGTCAGTCCCATGGTGACCAGGGCCATCCCGGCCAGGAGCTGCCAAAGCACATATCTGGTAAAGCCGTTCATCATCGCCGACGCCGAATGTTCCCAAGATGGAAGGATAAGCGGCCAAAATGTGGGAAAAACGTCAGAAAATCAAGGCATAACGGCATTATATGGGGGCTTGGGCCGGGAGCGGGGAGCAATCCGCCGGACTAGGAAAGGCCGTCGGCGGCGATCGCGGCCCGGGCTTTTTCCAAATCCTCGGCGGTATCGACGCTTATCGGCGCCGTATCGACGATGGTCGCGTCATAGCGCAGGCCCGCCTCAAGGCAGCGCAATTGCTCCAGATCCTCGGACAGTTCCAGCCGGCCGCGGGGCAGTTCGGCGTATCGGTCCAGGGCCTGGCGCCGGTAGGCGTAGAAGCCCAGGTGATAGAAATAAGGGCCGCCGTGGGGCACGGCGCGGCGCGAAAAATAGAGGCACCGGCCGGCCTGATCGCCCATATCGGACATCACCACCTTGACGATGTTGGGGTCTTCGACGTTTTCGGCGAAAGGCACCACCAGGGTGGCGACGTCGACGTCGGGGTTGGCGAGCGGCCCCAGGAGAACTTTGAGCAGCCTGGGCTCGATGGTCGGCTGGTCGCCCTGCATGTTGACCACCACGTCGTGTTTGCCGTCGGGGTCTATTTCCTTCAAGGCCACATGGATGCGGTCAGACCCCTTGGGGATGGCGGGATCGGTGAGGATGCATGTTCCGCCCAGCCCGCCGATCACGTCGCATATGACCTGGTCGCCGGCCGCCACCACCACCGGCCCTATCCCGGCGGCCTTGGCCCGCTCCCACACATGGACGATCATCGGCTTGCCGTGGATGTCGGCCAGCGGCTTGCCGGGGAGGCGGGTCGCGGCCATGC
>JAZFTA010000093.1:0-9315 GCA_036446415.1 Rhodospirillales bacterium
CCCAACGTCTTACGCGCCCCTTCCAGAACCGCTCCCTCGCCGCCCTCGACGTCGATCTTCAGCAGGGTCGGCGGGGCCGCCCCGGAATCGACCAGGCTGTCTATGGCCCGGACCTCGACCATGACGGCCTCGCCGCCGGCCTCTTCATCCGACCCGGCGAGGTGACCGGAAAAGGCGCCGCCGGAGCGGTCGAAGGTCATGCGCCCGTCCTCACAACCGAGCGCCAAATCATAAAGGCTGATGTTTTTAAGGTTTGAGCGGTCCAACGACCGGCGAAAACACACCAGGTTGTTTTCCTCCGGCTCGAAGGCCAGCACCCGGCCGCCTTCTCCGACAATGGCGGCGGCGATAAATGAGAAAACACCGACATTCGCCCCGACGTCGTAAAATACGCCGCCGGCGCCCAGGCGCCGTTCCACCGCCTCAAGCACGTCACTTTCATAATTCAGCCGGCCTTCCTTCTCCATGGAGGCGTGCAAAAGGGGATTAATGGTCACGGCTATACCGTTGGGGAGGGCTAATTCGGAGTACTGATCGCGGGCCAGAAGGCCGATAACCTTACTCAGGCCAAGGGTATTGAGGATGAAACGGCTTTGACGGTAGGAAAGCGAGTTTCCCAGGCGGTTTATGGTGCGAAACATAAACTGTTTCATATGGATCGCCCCTTAAAGTTATTATTCTTTTTCGGCATTGTGGGGATAAACTCCATTCCCACGGCAATCGTACCAATATGACGCTCTCATACCAAGGATCGCTGATAATAAATGAGCGACAAGCTAGGCGAACAGACGGTCCGGGATTTCGGACGCCAACACCAGACGTATTCCGAAAGCGGCGGATACTACGTAAGCACCGACATATTAAAGGACGTCGTCGGCCCATTGATGGACATAGCCGGGTTCGAAGGCAAGGACGTTATGGATATCGGATCGGGAACCGGGCGCTGGCTCCGCGTCTTCCACGAACTGGGGGCCAAGTCGATAACCGCCATCGAGCCGTCCCCGGCCATCGAGGTCAGCAAGAAAAACACCGCCGGCCTGGACACCATCACATACCATAATGTTAGCGGCGACAAGCTGCCCGATGGACCCTACGACTATGTCTATTCATACGGCGTCATCCACCACATACCCGAGCCCGGCCCGGTTATCAGCCGCGCATATGAGGTGCTGAGGCCCGGCGGGCGCCTGATTATATGGCTTTACGGGCGCGAGAATAACGGACTGTACCTGGCCTTGATGCGCACCATGCGGCTGATCACCGTCCCCATGGGGCACCGGGGGCTGGACTTGTTGAGCGCCGCCATGGTCCCCATGGTCCGGGCCTACAGCCGGCTTTGCAGGATCGCGCCGCTGCCGCTAAGGGGATACATGGAGAGTTTCATCGACCGCGTCGACGACTACACCGTCCGCCACGTTATTTACGACCAGTTGGACCCCCACTACGCCAAATACTACCGCCGCCATGAAGCCATCGGCCTGGTGTCCAGGGCTGGATTCAAGGACGTCGAGGTTTACCACCGCGAGGAGTACAGCTGGACGGTTATGGGGACCAAGCCGTCTTGAGCGGTTTGGGTTCAAGTGGGACGCCAATTATGAAAAAAAGGATTTTGTTTGTGGCCTATACTTTCCCGCCGTTCGGCGGCGGCGGAGAACCGGTTGCCCTGAATGTCCTGAACTTCCTGAAAGACAACGAGCGGCTTGAACTGGACGTCCTGACATCATGGGACATCCGGTCCAAAAAGCGGCCCGATACCGTGGAAAAAGTCGGATTTCATATCGTTCCCGTCTGGCGAAAATCGATGACCGACACCGGCCTCCTGGGCATGTTCATGTTTATTGCGCTCGGCGCGTGGAAGATCAGGAAACTGCTGAAGGAAAACAACTACGACCTGGTTCATTACTGGACATCCATACCGTCCGGCCTGTTGTCTTTTCTGCACCGCGGAAGGATTCCGTACATAGTGTCTCTTTATGGCGGCGACATCCCTAAATTCGTACCCGGAGAACTTCAGTTTTTCCACCGCCTGGCCGGACCCTTCAACAAATCCGTGGTCCGCAACGCAATAACCGTAACCGCCATGAGCAACGCCGCCGGACAGGCCGCCGAAAAGGAACTGGGACCCGCCAACATGACCGTCATATGGAACGCCACCGAAGCCCCTTCCATCGACTCTCAAGCCGCCGCCAAAAGGGATGACGGCGTCTTGCGCCTGATCAGCGTGGGCCGGATGCTGGACTGGAAACGCTTCGACATGGTCATCAAGGCGGTCGGCAAGTGCGACGATGTGGAACTGGTTGTCGTCGGCGACGGCCCTGAAAAAGGGAACCTTGAACGCCTGGCGAATAAAAACTGCGCCGGCAAAGCCCGGTTCCTGGGCTTGGTGAATAAAGACCGGGTGTACGGGGAGCTGTCAAAGTCGGATGTTTTTGTCCTGCCGTCCATTGCGGATTCCTTCGGCAATGTTTATGTGGAGGCAATGGCCTGCGGATTGCCGGTGGTCGGGGCCAGGGCCGGCGGAGTCGTGGACATTATAGAAGACGGCGTGAACGGCTTTCTGATCGAACCGGACAACCTGGACGAACTGGTCGGCCGGATCAATTTTCTTAAAGACCCCGGGAAACGGGAAAAAATGGCAAGGGAATCGATCAGGATTTTTCAAGAAAAATTCACTTGGCCCAGGGTTTTTGAAAAATACCGGGAAGTTTACAGGGAATTGGGAATTGGCTGGGATTAGTGGGAACGGCGGATGACGTCATTGATCAACAGGATCAAAAGGTTTGAAAGCCTGTTTTTTCCCGGCAGCGTGGGTTACCTGATTTTTTTCGTGACCAACCGCTGTAATTTCCGTTGCGATTTCTGCTTTTACTTCGATGAGATCGAGAAGGGTCAGAAGCCGGACGAGTTGACCGCCGATGAAATACGGCGCATCGCGCCCACCATCGGCCCCCTTTTGCAGTTGTCGCTGACCGGGGGCGAGCCGTTCCTGAGAAAGGATTTTGCTGAAATCACCTCGATCCTGCTGGACCACACCCACGCCGTCCGGGTCACCATACCCACCAACGGGTCCTTGACCGACCGCATCGTCAAATACCTGGAAGAGATCCTGCCGGCCTATCCCGACACATTCATCAGGATCTCGTTCTCCATAGAAGGAATCGGGGACGAGCACGACGAATTGCGCTCAATGGAGGGATCTTACGCAAAAATCCAGGAAAGCTATGCGGCGGTCAGCCCGTTAAGAGACCGCTTCGACAATTTCTCCGTGGAATGCAATTCGGTCTTTTCAGCCAGATCCGAAGAAAGCCTGATTTCCACCATCAGGCATTTGTCCGACGAGTTCGATTTCGACAACATCTCGGTGACCTACGCCCGCGGGAATATAAAAGACCCCGAATTGCAGAAGATTTCCCAACAGCGTTATCGCGAGATAAACGCCTTTATCGACGGCCTGGAAAAAAACAAGAAAAAGGGCGTCGTCTTTCCCGTGGTCAGGGCAGTGGCGGAAATCACCCGCGACATACTGATGCGCACCGAGTTCGACGACGAGTTCGTTATCCCCTGCCTGGCCGGCAGGAAACTCTTAGTGATCGGTGAAACCGGGGAAGTGCTGCCCTGCGAGATTCTCGGCAAGACCATGGGCAATCTTCGCGATTACGGATACAACCTGCCGGCCCTGCTGGCCGATCCGAAAAACAATGAACTGTTGAAGTGGATCAAGGATTCCAAGTGCAAGTGCTCGTTCGAGTGCGCGATCGCCGCCAACGTGGCGTGGCGTCCCAGCCTGTATCCAAGAATCCTGCTTTCATCACTACGCAACATCGGCAAGTAGGCCGCGCATGGACATGAAAAAGATCAGCGCCGTCATCCCCATGTACAATGCAAGCCCGACTATCGGGGCCTGCGTTGAAAGCATTATCGCCACCGGCTATGAACCGCTCGAGATCATCGTCGTCGATGACTGTTCCACCGACGATTCCCGCGAAATAGTGAAGGCCCTTGGGCAAACGCACCCGGACACCGTCAAGCTGCTCCCTCTTGAGGTCAACGGCGGCCCGGCAAAGGCCCGCAACCGGGGCGCCGAAAAGGCCGACGGCCATTACCTGTTTTTCGCCGACAGCGATACCGAGATACTGCCCGGCGCCCTGCATGCCTTCGCCCGGCACATGGAGGAAACAGGGGCCGACGCCCTTTCGGGAATCTACCACTGGGAACCCCTGAACAGGGGGGCGGCGCCCCTTTACAAGGCCATGCTCAACTATTTCACCTGCGCCCGGCACGGCGTTTTCGACAATGAAATATTCAACGCCGCCGACTGCGGCATCGTCAAGGAGGTTTTCCACGAAGTCGGCGGGTTCAATGAGGAGTTGGGATGGGGAATGGATTACGAAAACGAGGAAATGGGCCAGCGCATAGCCGCCTCGCACGTTATCAAACTGGACCCCGACATCCAGGTCCGCCATCATTTCGACGGGGCCGGCAAAATGACCCGCCTTTATTTCCACCGCGTTTCCCTGTGGATGGAAATGTTCCTCAAACGGAGAAAGTTCGAGACCAACGCCTTGGGCAGCGCGCCGTCCGGTCTATCGACGATCTCCAGCCCCCTGTTCCTCGTCTTTCTTGCCGCCGCCCTGGCCTGGAACCCGTGGTTCGGCGTCCCGGCCGCCGTCTTCCTGGGCCTTTATCTTTACTGGTATTTGGGCTTCCTCTTGTTTGTCGCGGGCCAGCGCCCTCTTTTCCTGGCCCAGGCATTGATATTGAACTTCTGGTTCTGCGCCGTGCTCACCGCCGGCGCCGGCTACGGCGTCTGGCGGGCAATATCGGGGAGCGGAAGAGTGATCAGGCCGCGCCGGGATTAGGGACCGCGCCCGGCTACCTTGAAAAGCACATACAAGGTCCACAGTTTCTTGCGGTGATCGCGTCTTTCTTCCTTGTGTTCCTTCAGATACCCTTCGATGACGTTCCTATCGAACCAGCCGGCCGCTGGATTGTCCGAATCCATCAACACCCCGCTTACAGGTTCATAAAGCGGGCCGCGCAGCAGGTCCGACAATGGCAGGCCGAACCCGTGCTTGGGCCGGTATACCGTTTCCCTCGGCACATGGCGGGCCGCCAGTTTCTTCAGCAGGTACTTGGTCTTGGTTCCGTTTATCTTGCAGCGGGACGGCAGGGACAGGGCAAATTCGGCGAAGGCCCGGTCCAGGAACGGGGCGCGGACCTCAAGGCTGTTCATCATCGAGGCCCTGTCGACCTTGGCCAGGATGTCTTCCGCTAGGTAGGTGACGGTGAAAAGGTAAAGCAGCCTCTCCATGGGGTCGGACGGCGCGCCCTGGTCCAGCCATTCGTCAATCGGGGCGAAGACGCCGGTTTGGGCCGGCAATGCCTCCCGGCGCCACAGCCGGGCTTTTTCCCCTTGGGTAAAGGGGGCCATCCAAAGGTAGGGCTGGCGGTCGGGGGAATGGCCGAAACCCTGGGAAACGTACCTCAACACGAAACCCGGACTCATGTAGCCTTCCGATGCCGGCAGGCAGTCCAATCCGCGCCTGACAGCCGCCCCCAGGGCCGCCGGCAGACAGGCCATGAGGGCGGAATAACGCCTCGCCCTGAAGGTGGAATATCCGGCGAACAGTTCGTCGCCGCCGTCGCCGCCCAGCGCCACGGTCATGCTCCGCCGGGCCGCCTTGCACACCATGTAGGTGGGCAGCATGGAATAATCGGCCAACGGCTCGTCGATGGAGGCGCTGATAGCGTCGAACGCCCCGCTCACGTCGGAGTTGGAAAGCTCGACCACCTCATGCTTCATGCCCAAGTGTCCGGCCACCGACCGGGCGTACGGCGTTTCGTCGTAAGAGGCTTCCCCCATCCGGACCGTATAGGCCGTAATGTCAGATGAATGGCGGGCCGCCATGGCGGCGATCAGGCTGGAATCGACGCCGCCCGACAGGAACAACCCGACCGGAACGTCGGCGATCAGGCGGCGGGCGACGGAATCGCTGAGCAGCTCTTCCAGCCTGTCCAGGGCCTCGTTTTCGCTCATGGCGGGATCGGCCCCGCCGTAGCGCGGCCGCCAATAGGCCTCCTCCCTGGCCTGGCCGTCCTCGAAGACCAGCATATGGCCGGGACGCAGCTTGCCTATGCCCGCCAATCCCGATTCCCCGCCGGGAAGGTATTCAAACGTCAGGTAGCGGTAGACCGCGTCCGCATCGAGGCCGGCGCCCTGAAAGGCGGGGTGGCGGACCATCGCCTTGATCTCCGACGCGAAGACCAGCGCCCCGCCGGAAATTCCGTAAAACAGGGGCTTTTCCCCGAACCGGTCGCGGACCAGATAAAGCCTGCCGCTTTTTCCCTCCCGAAAGGCGAAGGCGAACATCCCGTCCACCCTTTCAAGCGCCCCTTGGACGCCGTGGCGGCGGACCATCCAGAACAGGACCTCGGTGTCCGAACGGTCGCGCAAGGGAACGCCGGCGGCGCGCAGTTCATCGGCCAGGTCCTTATAGCCATATATCTCGCCGTTGAAGACCAGGGCGTCGCCGCTTTCCCCATCGACCCTGGGCTGGTCTCCGCCGTCCGGGTCGATAACCGCCAGCCGGCGGTGACCCATGGCGATGTTATCGTCGACATGGGCGCCTTGCCCGTCGGGTCCCCTGTGGGCCATTACCGCCGCCATGGCGCCGACCACCGCCCTGGCGTCTTTTCCGGGATTGGTAAAACCGGCGATACCGCACATACTAGTGGATAGACTCAGACATATGATACCCATACGACGGCGTTGCGAGGTTTCCGGCTAGGAGCGCGGTGCGCCGTGGTGCCAATCCACCACAAGCGCCGCGCGACGACGTCCGCAAGCCTCGCAACGCCGCCCGAAGGGTCTCGTTTCCCGCTTCCTCGGGGCGTCGGGAACGCTTGACGATACTCCAGCATCGACGGCGCGTCCCCTCCTGCCGAGGAAACGGGAAACGAGATCGTATGGGCACCATATATCTGAGTCTATCCACTAGGTCAGCCGTCCTTTGTTTTGGGGTTTTTCCTGGAAGCGTCCGATTCGAAGTTGCGTTTGCTTTTGATGGTGTAAGTGGTCTTGCCCTGTGATTCGTAATAGGTGCGCGACTGTATCTCGGCCACCACGCCGAGAAGCAGGAACATAACTCCCGCTATGCCAAGCGTTCCGGCCAACAACGGCAAAGGCGTCAGGATAAATGAGGTGCCCATGAACACCTTCATTGCGACGGCCCAGATCAGGGCCAGAAAGGCCAGGACCAGGCTGAACAGGCCGATCTTGCCGAAGAACTGTATAGGCCTGTCGAGCGAATGGTCGATAAAGTAAAGGACCAGAATGTCCAGTATAACCCGCGTTACCCGGCCCATCCCGTATTTGGAAACGCCGTGCCCGCGGGCATGGTGGGTGACGGGAATTTCCGTGACCCTGGCCCCCTCCCAGGCGGCGTAAATGGGAATGAAGCGGTGCATTTCCCCGTAAAGCCGGACGTTGTCGATGACCTCGCGGCGGTAGGCCTTCAGGGTGCAGCCGTAATCGTGCAGCTTGACCCCGAATATCCATGAGATCAGCCGGTTGGCGACGACCGAAGGCAGGCGGCGGCTGATCGCCCTGTCTTCGCGCTCCTTGCGCCACCCGGAGACCACGTCGAAACCCTCATCCATCTTTTCCAGCAGGCGGGGAATGTCGATGGGGTCGTTCTGCATATCGCCGTCCATGGGGATAAGCACGTCGCCCCGGCTGTTCTGTATGGCCGCCATGATCGCCGCCGTCTGGCCGTAGTTGCGGCGCATGTGAATAACCCGGACCCTTTCATCCTTTTTTGCGAGGCGGTCCAGTTTTTCGGCCGACCCGTCGGTGCTGCCGTCGTTTACGAAAATCACCTCGTAATCATGGTCCCCACCGTCAAGCACCTCGGCCAGTTTGGCATGCAGCGGCTCGATCGACGCCTCTTCGTCTAGAATCGGTATGAGAATGGAAAGAAGCATTTTATCAGGTTTTTCTATCGTGCGTGTCGTGGCCGTCCGTTAGAGGCCCGATACTATACGTTCCGGATAATCGCTGTACACCGTCTCGACGCCCAGGCAAAAGAGTTTCTCGGCCTTTCTTTTGGAATTCACCGTAAAACACCTGAAGGCCCACCCCTCGGCCAGCACTTCGCGGACCAGCCCCGGCGTCGTTGAACGCACGACGCAGTGCAAAGCCGAACATCCCAGTTGGCTCATCAGGGAACGCCAATCGCCGGGAACGTCGAGGACCAGCAAGGCCCGTTCCATTGCCGGGGCGGTGGCCCGGGCGGCGGCCAGGGCCTCTGCGGAAAAGCTTGATATCAGCGGCGGCGGCAGAAAACGGGGCCACTGATTATTAAGCATGGAGGCCACCACGCGCCCGCTCTCCTCTTCGAGTCCTTTAGATGGCTTGATCTCCACATTGGCGCCGAGCCCCAGTTGGTCCAGCGCCTTCATGGCCTGGACCAGGGTCGGCACGCCTTCGCCGGCGAATTCATCGCCAAACCAGCTTCCGGCGTCCAGCGTCTGGATTTCAGCCAGATCCATGTCCCCGATCAGTCCGGCGCCGTTGGTTGTGCGGTCCACTTCGTCGTCATGGAACACCACCACATGGCCGTCGCGGCTCAACTTGGTGTCGAACTCGACCCATCTGACGCCGAGCCGGGCGGCCATGGCGATCGAGGCCAGGGTGTTCTCCGGGGCATGGCCCTTGGCCCCACGGTGGCCGACGACCGGCGGCAAGGTCATGGTTTGAGGACTCATGGCTTTCCTTTTCCCCCACCTAGGGGCCGGCCCTCGACAGGCCAATCCATAGTGGATACCCTGTATTATAGTGAATATAGATCAAACGGCGGAGTTGCGGTAAACCCGGAGCCCGCAGGAGGGGAAATTGTTTTAGGTGAAACATGCCTAAATCAAAAAGGCCCAAGCGCGCGTCAAGGAAAAAAAAGTCCGGCTCGACAGGGCGGATCGTAATATTCCTGTTCCTGGCGTTGGCGGGCCTTTACGCCGCGCACCTCGCAATAGTCTCTTTAGAATCAGAGCCGCGAAAGACGACGAAGCTTCCGATGGTGAGTACAGCCACCGAAATCGTCCGTCTGAACAAGTCCATGGTGCTGACCAGAAGAGGAAAAATTCTTTCGCAACCGGCGATAAAATCAGGGATCGTCGGATACTTTGAAAAAGGGGCGGTGTTGAAAGTGACCGGCAAGATAGAAAAGGAAGGAATCGTCTGGTATAGGATCGTCCGTTACGGCGGCAGGTACGGCTACCTGCCTTCCTTCGCCCTCGCCGAAATTAAAAAGTAACGGC
>JAZFTA010000094.1:0-11475 GCA_036446415.1 Rhodospirillales bacterium
GTTATGCGGTTAACAGCCGTATCGGGGGTTCGAATCCCCCTCCCTCCGCCAGCCTTCGCTCTTCGAGCTTCGGCTGGCTTACGCCAGTAAGTCGGCCAAAGTGAGATTAGAGCGAAGCTGCCCTCCGAAGCCTTGGCGAAGGAGGGCTGGTTCAGGGAGCGCGAAATGTTTTACGTGCACCTCATCCGAAGTGAGGCGTTTCCCGAACAACGATACGTCGGGTTCACCACAGACCTGAAAAAACGCATCGCCGTGCATAACGAGGGTGGCTCCGTCCATACAGCAAAATCCAAACCGTGGAAGTTGATCAGCTATCATGCCTTTGTCGACAAGCGCCGGGCGCAGGAGTTTGAATATTACCTGAAATCCGGTTCCGGCCACGCATTCGCCAACAAACGCCTATGGTGACTCCCTTCCGTATTGCCAAGTTCTAAGGCAAGCCCCCGAAGGGAGTTGAGACGCGGCTTCGGCCGGCAGGCCACCAGCCGATCCCGCCCTCATTCGTCGTTCCCCCAAACCTTATTGCGCTGAGCGGGTCGGGAATCCTATAATCCCGCCGCCCCAATATTCCAGCCGCCCAGGGCCGGCCCCAAGACCGATCAAGTTTAATTGCGAAAAGTTAAAGAGCATGGCTGACAAAAAGATTATCGATTTTGATCCTGAAATGGCCGCCTCGAAGTCCAAGGAGGACCGCGACCGGCTTTTCGCCGAACAGGAAGAGTTCATACGCGACTTCAAGTTCGATAAAAAAACGGCGGGAGTGTTCGACGACATGGTCGACCGTTCGGTGCCTTTCTATGGCGAGATTCAGCGCATGATCAGCGAGTTGGCGGGGGATTTCGCGGTCCCCGGAACCCGCCTTTTCGACCTTGGCTGCGCCACCGGCAACTCGCTGTTGGCGGTGGACCGGACAGTCGATGAAAACGTCTCTTTAGTCGGCATCGACAATTCCCCCGAGATGTTGGCCAAGGCCGAAAGCAAGTTTACCCAAGCCGGGATGAAACACACCTATCAACTGGTTGAAAGCGATCTTGAAAATTACCGGGATTTCGACAACGCCTCGGTGGCGTTGATGGTCCTGACCCTGCAGTTCATACGCCCGCTTCAGCGACAGCGCATAATCACCGATGTCTATAATGGACTTAATCCTGACGGCGCCCTGATTCTGGTCGAAAAGCTTTCTTTCGGCTCGACCCTGCTTAACCGTCTTTTCATCAAATATTATTACGAGCTGAAGCGGCGCAACGGTTATTCCGAAACCGAGATAGCCCAGAAACGCGAAGCCCTGGAAAACGTATTGATTCCATACCGTTACGAAGAAAACGCGGAAATGCTTAAAGAGGTTGGGTTCCGCTATGTCGATCAGTTTTTCCGCTGGTATAACTTCTGCGGCATTGTCGCCGTAAAATAAACGCTCTAAACACCTTCCCAATAGAGAACCGTTTTTTAGGAACCCCATGGATGCCCTTTACGGGAACCGCCTTCTTATAAAATGCGGGAACTTTTTTTTCCGCTACCGAAACCAGGTGTTTCCGATCGTCATAATCCCCCTGATTTTATTCGTCTCGCCGGTGTTTCCGGGTGACGGCGCCGGGCTCGGCAGGTGGTTCGATATCCCGATGTTGATGGTCGGCCTGGCCGGCCAGGGCCTGCGTGTGCTGGTGGTAGGCTACGCATACATAAAACGCGGCGGACTAAACAAGCGGGTCTATGCCGACAAACTGGTGACCCGCGGCGTATTCGGCCATTCGAGGAACGCCCTTTATGTCGGCAACATACTGATGATCGCCTCGCTTTTGCTGATCGTCGGTAATTTTTGGGGTTATGTGCTGGGCGGGCCGTTCTTCATTTTCGCCTACATCGCCATCGTTTCGGCGGAGGAGAATTTCCTAAGAGAGAAATTCGGCGCTGAGTACGATGATTACTGCCGCCGGGTGAACCGATGGGTGCCCAACTTCAAGGGGTTCGGGAAATCCATAGAAGACATGAATTTCCGTTGGGGAAGGGTGGTGGCCAAGGAATATTCAAGCTTTTCGGCATGGGTTCTGGCCGTTCTGGCAATTGAACTTTCCCAAACCCTTAGGGCCCCCGACATCGGCGAACATACGGGGTTCCTGGTTTTCCTGGTAGCCGTTTTCGCGGTTTCCCTGACCGCTTTCCTGGCCGCCAGAATTTATAAAAAAAGCGGCGCTTTCAAGGAGATAGACGCATCCTGAAAGCGGACCCTGTATCCTATCACAGGCCATTAGGCTGATTGCGGGAATAGAGGGGGCTTTTTTGTTGCATATCCGGAAAGATTCGGATAGAAGTTGCGGTGGCGGAACGAACAGGGGAGTTCCATGGGCGTTGTGTTGAATGAATTGCAGGCCTTGGATCTGTGGCGCCGGGCCATCGTCACCACTGTCAAGCGCGATGCGCCGGATCTGTCGTCGCGTCAGATGGGCCTGCTTCTGACCGTATATCTTATACCGCCGCCCCATACCGTACGCGGCCTGGCCGAAACCCTTAACGTTTCAAAGCCGGCCATCACCAGGGCTCTGGACCGGCTCAGCGAGCTGGAACTGGTGCGCCGCAAGGTTGATGAGGAAGACCGGCGCAGCGTACTGATACAAAGAACCGTGCGCGGTTCC
Source organism: Rhodospirillales bacterium (assembly GCA_036446415.1). Lineage (GTDB taxonomy): Bacteria > Pseudomonadota > Alphaproteobacteria > Rhodospirillales > 2-02-FULL-58-16 > JAZFTA01. Next base: position 2,631 of record JAZFTA010000094.1, read on the forward strand.
GTGTTCCTACGGGAATTCGGGGAGATTGTCGTCGAATCGGCCTACGAGTTGAGGGAAGAAGACTGATAGAGCGCGTTTATCTTAAAGCAATTCTAAGGTCCTGCCTTTGGGGAATCCTGAAGCGGTGCAGGTAAGTGGGAAGGACCGTCTCGACCGGCGTCTCCTTAATCCCTAAGTCCTTTAACGTAAGCGCCCCCTCGCTGACCACGTTGTCGCTTTCAAGCAGCCTCAGTTGATCGCGGGTCAACAATGGCTTGGGCCATTTTTCGAGGAACCAGGCATAGAACCTCGCCAGGGCGAACGGAACCGGCGCCAGGAACCTTTGCCGGCCTACCTGAGACAGCATCAGTTCCATGATTTCCTTGAAGCTGTAGATTTTGGGGCCGCCCAATTCGAAGGTTTTTCCCGTGGTTTTGTGATCGGCGAGAATAGCCATCATGGCTTCGCCGACATCGCCGACATATACCGGCTGCAGGCGGGTTCCACCGTCCCCGTAAAAGTCAACCTTGAGCATATCGAACAAATCCCAGGAGCCGTCCTCGCCGGCCCCGAACAAACTGATCCTGGGCGGGAACGGGCAGCCGAAAACAGGCAAGACCGGGGTCAGACGGGCCAGCCCGGCGAAAAGGTTGAAGAAATTGTCTTCCGGGCCGAAAACCACGCTTGGGCGCACGATGGTTGCTTGGGGGAAGGCTTCCTTGACGGCCTGCTCGCCGGCCGCCTTGGTCATCGCGTAAATGGAAGGGGAATCATCGGCCGCGCCCAGCGCCGATACATGGATAAGGCGTTTGACGCCGGACGCTTGGGCCGCCTGGGCTACGTTTGCGGCGCCTTTTACATGAAGCCTGGGGAAGGTGCGCCCGCCCCATTGAGACAGGATGCCGACAAGGTTGAAAACCGCTTCGGCTCCCTCGACGGCCCCAACCACCTGTTTGGGGTCCGTGATGTCGGTGCGAAGCGGCACGATCTGGCCGACATCGCCCATCGGCTTTAGGAAGTTGGCGGCCTCTGGATCGCGGACCGCGACCCGCACAATGAATCCCTTGGCGGCCAGACGCTTTACCAGACGGCGGCCAATAAACCCCGATCCTCCGAACACCGTAACCGGTGGGCGATTCATTTTCTTCTCCCGGCTGTCTTAAACGCGAAAAAAGCAATCTTTTCCGCCGATATTACAATTTTCATGCGCCGCCATACTGTACTAGCTTTTTTTGATTGTCATAGATAATGAAAATACAGTGGAAAATGCTCTATCTGGTTGACATCCGTTGATCAGGGCGGTAACGACCCTAAAGCATACGAGCCCAATGCCCAGGTGGCGGAACTGGTAGACGCGCAGGCTTCAGGTGTCTGTGGGGGCAACCCCGTGGAAGTTCGAGTCTTCTCCTGGGCACCATTAATACCCTAACCCGCTTTTGGCGAGGACGGTTTCAATTTGGGTGTCAAAGAAGCAACCATAGAACTCCATCAAGGGGATATTCCAGAAGGTCTTGATTTCGGCAACAGCGTGGCCGTCGATACCGAAACCATGGGCCTAAATCCCCAACGCGACCGGTTGTGCCTGATGCAGTTGTCGGCGGGCGACGGGATGTGTCATCTGGTGCAGTTCAAGCGCGGCGTTTTTGTCGCCCCCAACATTAAGGCGTTATTGGAAGACCAATCGGTTACAAAAATATTCCATTACGCCCGCTTCGACCTGATGATGATACGCCGCTATCTGGGCGCAACCTGCCAGCCGGTCTTTTGCACCAAGATTGCCTCGAAGCTGATCCGCACATATACCTCCAGCCACGGCCTCAAGGACTTGTGCCGGGAGTTGTTGGGGGTGGAATTGGTAAAGGAGCAGCAGTCGTCGGACTGGGGGCAAGCGGACCTGACCCAAGAGCAGATCAGGTACGCCGCTCATGACGTCCTCTACCTTCATGAATTACGCGTGATTCTGGATGAAATGCTGGCCCGCGAGGGCCGTTCTGAACTGGCTTACGCCTGTTTCAAGTTTGTCAACAGCCGAGCCGACCTTGATTTGGGCGGTTGGTTGGACCAGAACATATTCGCCCATTGACCGCCCGCCATTTGGCGGGGACCCCCGCCATTTGCCGGAACATCCTGATTCTGTTGACGAATCAGTGGGTTGGGCGCATACTTGAAAGGTATGTATAAGGAAATATCTTTTACCTGTTCACAATTGGCAAATAAGAATATGAGGACGGGGGACTCGGCGCGTTTTCTTCCCGGACAATGCGAATCGCTTTTTTTGGGCTTGAGCGCCGAAGTTAAATCCGCAATCTCCGCAACCTACGTCGTCTTCAGGACCTGATGCCAAGGATCGTTGATAATGAGTTCACCCAAGGCCATGCGGAGCCCGGCTGAAGCGGCAACCGATATCGTTGCCGCCAAGCGCGTCATCCGCCTTGAGATAAACGGTCTTGAAGACCTTTATTCGTGTCTTGACGAGGGGTTCGCCGCCGCTTTGGACCTGTTGGGGGAAATGAGCGGGCACGTGGTCGTCACCGGCATGGGTAAAAGCGGACATGTGGCCCGTAAGATTGCCTCGACGCTCGCCTCGACGGGCGCCCCGGCGATGTTTGTGCATCCCGGCGAGGCCAGCCACGGCGACCTTGGCATGATAACCAAGGGCGATGTTGTGATCGCCCTTTCCAGTTCAGGGGAAACCGCGGAATTGGCTGATTTGGCCGCATACGCCAAGCGCTTCGACATTCCCTTGATAGTCATAACCGGCGTCGCCGACAGTGCGTTGGCCAAGGCCGCCGATGTTGCCTTGATCCTGCCCAACAGCGACGAGGCATGCCCAATGGGTCTGGCCCCGACCACGTCGACGACGGTGATGCTGACCCTGGGCGACGCCATAGCCGTGGCGCTGCTTGAACGCAAGGGCTTCTCAAAAGACGATTTTCACGTCCTTCACCCGGGGGGACGTCTTGGCCAGCGACTGCTTAAAGTTTCCGACATCATGCACAGTGGCGATGAGATGCCTTTGGTTGACGGCGCTCAATCGATGGCCGACGCCTTGTTGGTAATGACCGCTAAAAGCTTTGGCGTGGTCGGCATCGTCGATTCAAAGGGGCGGCTTGAAGGGGTAATCACCGATGGCGATCTGCGCCGGCATATGAGCCCAACCCTCCTTGAGGAGAAGGCCGCCAAGGTCATGACCGAGGGCTTCAAGAGCATCCGTCCCGACGCCCTTGCCAGCGAGGCGGTGCAGATTATGAATTCCCACTCAATAACCAATATTTTCGTCGTCGAAGACGGCCGTCCGGCCGGCATACTTCATATTCACGACTGCCTGCGGGCCGGTGTGGCGTAGGGAAATGGGGGCGCAGTCTTTGAATCCAAACGTTAGCGTTCATCCAGGCCCAGGCGTTCGTGTCGCCTCATCGTCCGCCGCCAAACCCCGGTCATCTTTAATGAACATGCGGGCGACGCGCCGCCATTCCCCCGGATACAGCCGCTTTGTCAGCATGATGAAATATCTGCTGCCGATGGTGGCGGCTGTTCTGGTTATCATGGTCGTAGCCTGGCCTTACCTGAGTGCCAAGGACACTCATTTCCGTATCGGGTTCTCGTCGTTGAAGCCGGGAGACAGGGAAGACCCGGCGATGATCAATCCCAGGTATCTTACCACTGACAAGAGTTCACAACTTTTTTCCATTACCGCCGATTTAGCCAAGAACCTGTTAAACGGCAACGCCGAGGTGGAACTGGAGATGCCCAAGGCCGATATCATTTTGGAAGACGGAACCTGGTTGGTGCTGACCGCGGAAACCGGGATATTCGGCCGCGAATCCAAGACCCTGGATTTGCTGGGGGATGTTAACCTGTTCCACGATTCCGGATATGAATTCAACACTTCAAAGGTCAGTGTCGATCTTGCCAAGGGAATTGCCGAAGGCAACGAACAGGTTAAGGGTCAGGGGCCTTTCGGATCACTGACGGCCGAGGGATTCCGCCTTAAGGACAAGGGCAAGACCATCGAATTCACCGGCAAGTCTAAACTGGTTATGTTTCCCGGAGTAGGAAAACCATTGCAATGAAACATGTTCCGCCAAAGGGATGTGCTTTTCCCGTTAATGTCTTAAGTGTCATCTTTCTTGCCTTGCCGATAGCGATGGCGGTTGCGCCGTGGGGAGGGGAACTGGCCGCCCAAAGCCTCAATTTCGCCGGCGGAAGTTCGGATGAGCCGATAGAGATTTTTGCCGACGACGGCATCGAATGGCAGCAGGACAATCTAATCCTCCTGGCCAGGGGCAACGCCCGCGCGGTTCGCGGCAGCGTTAAAGTCCATGCCGACGAATTACGCGCCTACTATCGCGAACTACAAGAAGGCGGCACCGACATATGGCGGCTGGACGCCAAGGGAAACGTCCGGATTACGTCGCCGGGAGAGACCGTTTACGGCGATTTTGGAATCTATGATATCGATAACGCCATCCTCGTGGTCAAGGGAAAAAAGGTCAGGTTCGCTACCGATAACGATCAAATCACCGCCGATGAGCAACTGGAATACTGGGAACGCAAAAAGATGGCGGTGGCCCGCGGCAATGCTTCCGCCGTGCGTGGCGATAAACGCCTTAGGGCCGATGTGCTGGTGGCTTATTTCCGCAGGGGTAGGGATGGCAAGACGGCGGTCTATAAGGTGGAAGCGTTCGGTAATGTGCGCATAGTCACCAAAATGGACGACGTTCGCTCGAACAAGGGCATCTATAACGTGGAAAGCGGTATCGCCACCCTAACCGGATCGGTTACAATGTTGCGGGGCTCCAGCCGGCTTACCGGATGCAGCGCCGAGGTCAATTTAAACACCGGCATCTCCAAGTTGTTCAGTTGCGGGCCGTCGGATTCCGGGGGCAAGAGGGTTCAAGGGGTTATTAAGTCGCGGAATTTAAATAAAAAGTAATTATGTTGTTGTATAAATCCAACTAGTGAACAGACTTTAGACATATGATGTGGGATGTGAAACGTGGAAAGGAGTGACCAAGACAGACGGGAAGGGGATGAGCGCCGCGCCGCCGCCGCCCGGCCCGCCGCCGGCCCCCAACTGATCGCCGACAATCAAGGCCTTTTCGCCAAAAGCCTGGGCAAGCGCTTTAATAAACGGCCCGTGGTCAGGGGCGTCAGTCTGCATATTCAGCGTGGCGAGGTGGTCGGCCTTCTTGGCCCCAACGGGGCCGGTAAGACCACCTGTTTTTATATGATCACCGGGCTAATACCTCCCGATTACGGGACCGTGTTTCTGGATGGCAACGACATTAGCGACCTGCCAATGTATCGCCGCGCCAGATTGGGGATCGGATATCTTCCTCAGGAAGCATCAATATTCCGCGGCCTTTCAGTCGAGAGCAATATCCGCGCGGTGCTGGAGGTTGTGGAAAAGTCGCGGGACCGCCGCGAGGCGATATTGGAAGCCTTGCTTGCCGAGTTCTCGATCACCCATCTGCGCCGCACACCCGCTTTGGCGCTTTCGGGCGGTGAGCGCCGGCGCGTCGAGATCGCCCGTGCGTTGGCGTCCAATCCTCATTTTATCCTGCTGGATGAGCCGTTTGCGGGCATCGATCCGATTGCGGTCGGAGACATTCGTGACCTGGTGGTGCATTTGAAGGACCGCGGCATAGGGGTTTTGATAACCGATCACAACGTTCGGGAAACATTGGACGTTATTGATCGCGCATACATTATCCATGACGGCATGATGTTGATGGAGGGCGCTCCTTCGGAAATCATCGGCAATGAGGATGTTAGGCGCGTTTACCTTGGCAACAGGTTCAGCCTGTAACCAACGGCAACCACAATGGCCTTAACCCCACGTTTGGAACTGCGGCAAAGCCAGTCGTTGGTCATGACGCCGCAATTGCAGCAAGCTATCAAGCTGCTGCAGCTTTCCAACCTTGAATTGAAGGAATACGTGGAGCAGGAGCTCGAAAAGAACCCGCTGTTGGAAACGGGCGAAGACATTACCTCCGATCCTGACGAGGTTGAATCCGGCCCCGCGTCCAGCCAGGATCCGGAGGATCCGGAAACAGCCGATGGGGGGGGGCTCGAAACAGTCGATACCGTTATTGCCAAGGAAACGACGACTGTCGTCGAGGAAAATATTGATGCGGATCAAGACGATCCATGGAACAACAGCAGTTCATCCGATTCATTCGCCGACGATATGTCCTTATCCGGACTAGGGGAGACGGCATTTTCCGAATGGGGTTCCAGGGGCGGTGGAGGGTTCGACGTATGCGCCCCCAACCTGGAAGAAACGGTGTCGGATAAAATATCCCTTCGCGGTCATCTTACCAACCAGCTTTCCATGGCCTTCGTCGATCCCGTTGACCGGCTGATAGCTCTTCATCTGATCGATATGCTGGATGAATCCGGCTATGTCGGCGCCGATCTCTCCCTGGTTACGGATACCCTCAACTGTGACATAGAGAGGGTGGAAGTGGTCTTGGACAAACTTCAGAATTTTGATCCGACCGGAATTTTCGCCCGCGACCTGGCGGAATGCCTTGGTCTTCAACTGCGGGAGTTGGACCGCCTTGATCCGGCAATGCAGGCCCTGCTGGAAAACCTTGATAGGCTTGCCGATCACGATATTAAGGGGCTGACGGAACTTTGCGGTGTCGATGCGGAAGATATAGCCGACATGATTTCCGAAATACGCTCCTTGAATCCCAAGCCGGCGCTGGCTTACGATTTTGTAGTCGCCCAACCGATTATTCCGGACGTCCTGATGCGGCCGCGATCGGGAACGGAGTGGATCGTCGAACTCAACAACAACACTTTGCCCAGGGTATTGGTGGACAATCACTATTATTCCAGGATCAGCCGGGAGGCGCGCTCCAAGGAGGAAAAGAGCTACATCTCGGAATGCCTGCAATCCGCTAATTGGCTGGTTAAATCCCTGCATCAGAGGGCGACCACAATTCTCAAGGTGGCGACCGAAATAGTTCGTCAGCAGAACGGTTTTTTTATCAAGGGCGTGCAACACCTGCGTCCTCTTGTGCTGCGCGATATCGCCGAGGCCATTGAAATGCACGAAAGCACGGTCAGCCGCGTGACTTCCAACAAGTATATTGCAACCCCCAGGGGAATATTCGAGCTTAAATACTTCTTCACGCCGGCGATCGGCTCGTCGTCAGGCGGTTCCACCCATTCCGCGGAATCGGTGCGCCATAGAATCAAGGCTTTAATAGACGCCGAGGAGGCAAAAAAAACCCTTTCAGATGACAAAATAGTCGAGATATTAAGGAAAGAGGATATAGACATAGCACGCAGGACAGTGGCAAAATATAGGGAGGCGATGGGCATCTCCTCATCGGTGAAACGCCGCCGTGAAAAGGCCAATCCCCTGTGAGTGGACGTCTGACGCGGGCTTTAAAAGAATCATTTGTTGGTAACTATTGACACTTGGATTGCGGGAAACTAACTTCCGGTGCTTCGCGAGATGCGTTTCTTGTTGTTTAACCTAGATTTTTGCGCCCGCTGAACGCTTGAGCCGGGAAAAACCTTAAAATTCGGATAGGCTCTAGGCTTAAAACGCCCCAACATACGTGCCATCGGCTTTATTCATGGAAATATCAGTAAAAGGTAAACATGTAGACGTCGGCGATGCCCTTCGCGGCCATGTCGAAGGCAATCTGAAATCCAACGTCAAAAAGTATTTTGACCGGGCTATCGGCGCGACGGTGATATTTTCCCGCGAGGCCCATATGTTTAGAGCCGATATTTCGGTACATGCCGGCCGTGGAATGACCATGCAGGGCAAGTCGACCGGCGAGGACGCTTATGCCGCCTTTGACGGCGCGGTGGCGCGCATAGGCAAGCAGCTTAGGCGCTACAAAAGACGTATCCGCGACCACCATAAGGGGCGCAATAACGAAGAAATCCTGAAGGCCCAGCAATACATCATTGCCGCCGGCGATGGAGAAGAAGAGGCGCCTGAAGACCTCCAACCCGCGATTATCGCCGAGATGTCACACGATATAGCCACACTCACGGTAGGTGAGGCGGTAATGCGCATGGATCTCGCCGATTCGCTGGTGGTTGTTTTCCGCAACCGGGCTCACAACGGCATAAACGTGATTTACCGCCGCCCGGACGGCAACATCGGTTGGATCGATCCCAGTAATTCCCAAGGTTCCACGGATTAAAGCCGTTTTTTATGGATATTTCGGACCTTATCACCGCCCAAAGCGTGATCGCCGGCTTGCGCGCCACAAGTAAGAAACAGGCTCTGCAGGATCTTTCCCAGCGCGCCGCCGAAATTACCGGTCTTCACGAACGCGCCGTTTTCGATGTCCTTATGGAGCGGGAGAAACTTGGCACCACGGGTGTAGGCAGTGGAATTGCCATTCCGCACGGCAAACTGCCTAATCTGGACAGACTTTACGGCTTGTTCGCGCGGTTGGAGAAGCCCATAGACTTCCATTCCATAGACGAACAGCCGGTGGACCTGATTTTCCTTCTGCTGGCCCCGGAAACCGCGGGCGCCGATCATCTTAAGGCGTTATCAAGGGTATCACGGCTGCTTCGCGACAAGGCGGTGTGCAAAAAGCTTCGCGGGACCAAGGACGACGAAGCTTTATACGCCCTTCTCATCGAATCCACGGAAAACCGCGCGGCATAGCTGTCAGCGTTGCCGGGCAAGGGCCATTTGCCGATCACAGCTCGCCGCCATTTATGAGTCCATGACCTAATGCAAAGGGGCCGGGCATGATGGAAACAGCCGCCGAGAGCTACCGCCAGTTCCTGGTCCGCTGGGTCGACCGGGTGCGGCGGGGCGCGATGTGGGTTTTCCTGGCCTCCGTCGTCCTTACCGCCGCCGTTTTCAACTACG
>JAZFTA010000095.1:0-6481 GCA_036446415.1 Rhodospirillales bacterium
GGACAGAACCCGGCTTACAGGCCGTCTGGCTTTTATCCTTTTTCCTGATTGCCGCCCGTTTTATTGCCGCCCGTTTTATTGCCTATGGTTCCTCGGCGGCAATCCGGCGAATCGTTCCGCCAATAAAAGAACACAGTCGGAACATAATTCCGCCCCAATTGCCCTCATAAAATATAAAAGCCCAATCATTGGGGGATTTATTAACCTCTTTATCTACATATTGAGAGAGGGCAGGAAATGGCGGCTGATAAACACTTTATTAACCCAATCAATACCACAATATCCCATTGCTTCCCATGGTATCCCATGGTATCCCATTGTAGCTTTTTCAAGCGTCCGTTAGGGGCATGTGGGAGGTAAGGCCTTGCGCGGCGGTATTTTTGTGGTTTCCGCCGCGGGGGGAAACGATTTTCGGGGGCCAGAATGGCGCTTTTGATCGGTACGCACGTCAACAAGATCGACAAGAAGGGGCGGATATCCGTGCCCAAGCCCTTCCGCGACGCCATCCTGGCGGAAGGAAGCAACCTTTACGTCTATCCGTCGTTCAAGTTCCCCGCCATCGAGGCGTCGGGCCAGGAGTTCATGCAGCGCCTGACCGAAAGTCTATACGGCAAGGACGGTTTCTCGGACGATCACGACGCCCTGGCGGCGGCTATTCTCGGCAACGCCCATGCCCTTACCTTCGACCCGGAGGGCCGCGTCTTAATGCCCAAGGAGTTGATCAAGCACGCCTCCATAAAGGGGTGCGCCCTGTTCTCCGGCATGGGGAGGTCAATGCAGATATGGGAGCCCGACGCCCACGCGGCGCATCGCCGGTGGGGGGCGGAACAGGCCCGCTCACGGGGCGTGACCTTGCCTTATATCCCGTCCCCGCCCAAGGGAGAAGGGTCATGACCAGCCCCCTAAAACGCCATACCCCGGTAATGCTTGGTCAGGTTCTTGAAGCGTTGCGTCCCCGCGACGACGCCATTTATGTGGACGCCACCTTCGGGGCCGGCGGGTATTCCAGGGCCTTTCTCGAGGCCGCCAAGTGCACTGTTTGGGGGATCGAGCGCGATCCGGACGCGGTACTGGACTGTGCGGCGCTTGAAGAGAGTTCCGGGGGCCGGTTGACGGTTCTCCACGGCCGGTTCTCGGACATGAAGCGGCTGTTGAACGAGGCCGGTGTCGGCCGGGTCGATGGCGTCGCCTTCGATCTCGGCGTTTCCTCCATGCAGCTGGACGATGCCGGCCGTGGATTTTCATTCAAGGATGACGGGCCGCTCGACATGCGCATGGACCGCCGGGGAATGACCGCCGCCGAAGTGGTCAACCGGATGAACGAGAAGGAGCTTGCCGACATCATCTATCAATACGGCGAAGAGCGCGCCTCAAGGCGCATCGCCCGGGCCATTGCCGAGTTCCGCACCGAAACCGAGTTCGCCACCACCGGGCAACTGGCCGGTCTGGTGCGCCGGATAGTCAAACGTTCAAAGGACGGCATCGATCCCGCCACCCGCACCTTTCAAGCCCTGAGAATCTACGTCAATGACGAGTTGGGCGAAATCGAAAAGGGTCTTAGCGCGGCGGAAAGTCTCCTTGGAACAGGCGGCCGCCTGACCGTGGTTTCCTTTCACTCCCTGGAGGACCGGATGGTCAAGGATTTCCTGCGCCGGCGCTCCGGACAGGCGGCCCGTCCCTCCCGCCATCTGCCGGAGACCGGCGGGAATTCCCATCCCCCCAGTTTCAACCTGCTTTTTCGGGGCGCGGTCAAGCCGTTGGCGGAGGAAATTACAGCAAATCCGCGGGCCCGTTCGGCGCGGATGAGGGCGGCCGAACGAACCGAAGCTCCGGCCTGGCCCGATGATCAAAGGAGAGCGGCATGATCAGACACACCACTATCCTCATACTGCTGCTGGCCGGGGCGTTAAGCCTTACGCTGTTTACGGTCAAGTACCATGTCCAGGACCTGGAGCAGGAACTGACCGACCTCGACCGGTCGATCGCCGACGACAGGCAGGCCATTCATGTTCTCAAGGCGGAATGGAGTCTTCTTAATGATCCCGAGCGCCTGCGCCTCCTCTCGACCAGGTATCTCGGCATGAAGCCGGTTGAGGTCGAACAGTTCGGCGATTTCGACGACCTGCCCGAACGGCCGCCTAAATCCCCGGTCAACATGCCCGAGACGACGGAAGAGGGAACGCCGACGGCCCTCCAGTTGAACCCGATCAACGCAAGGGCCTCCGAATGAACAGGCAGAGACAATTCAGTTTCACTTATTCCGACGTCCGGCTGCGGTTCGATGAAAATCTAAGGCAGGCATTGGAGACCGGCCGTAACCGGCTGTTGGTGGCCGGCGCCGTGTTCGGATTGGCCTTCCTTGTCATAGCTGTTCGAATAGTAAACCTGGCGGTTATGGAACAGGATTTCGGTAGCCGAGTTGCCGGCCTTCCGCCATCCGTCCCGGCCCCCTACGGGCGTTCCGACATCGTCGATCGTAACGGCGTGATTCTGGCGACCAGCCTTCCCTCCGCCTCGCTATATGCCGATCCCTCCAAGGTGCTGGATGCAGGAGAAGCGGCGGAAAAACTGGCCCAGGTATTGCCTGGGCTAAACCCCGCCGAGGTGTTGGTAAAGCTGCAATCAAAGGGCCGTTTCGTATGGCTGCGTCGCAACCTGACGCCACAGCAGCTTTACTTGGTCAACCGTCTGGGGCTGCCGGGACTGTTTTTCAATAACGGAGAGCGGAGGATTTATCCTCATGGGCGATTGGCCTCCCACCTCCTTGGCTTCACCGATGTCGACGGCAATGGCATCGCCGGCATTGAACGGTATTTCGACCAGGTATTAAGGCGCGGCGGCGACCCTATAAAAGTTTCAGTGGATATCAGGGTCCAGGCAATATTGCACGAGGAACTATCGGCGGCGATGAAGGAATTCAACGCCTTGGGCGCCGCCGGGTTGATCCTGGACGTAAATAACGGCGAAACGCTGGCCATGGTTTCCCTGCCCGATTTCGATTCCAACGCTCCCAATGACGCGGCCAGCGCCAACCGCTTCAATCGGGTGACAAAAGGCGTCTACGAGATGGGCTCCACCTTCAAGCTGTTTAACACCGCCATGGCCTTGGACAGCGGCACGGTCACCCTTGACGACGGTTATGACGCTTCAAAGCCGATACGAATATCGCGTTTCACCATTACCGATTTCCACGGCAAGGACAGGTGGCTGACGGTGCCCGAGATTCTGGTGTACTCGTCGAACATCGGTTCGGCCAAGATGGCCTTGGACATGGGGACCACAACCCAGCGGACTTATCTGGACCGGTTTGGGCTGATAAGTCCGGCCTCGATAGAACTGCCTGAGGTCGGCTCTCCCCTGATACCGCCGCGTTGGCGCGATATCAACACCATGACCATTTCATACGGACACGGCATCGCCGTCAGTCCCCTGCAAATAGCAACCGCGGTAACCGGTTTGGTCAACGGCGGAGTTCTAAGGCCATCGACATTGTTGAAACAGCAGAACGGCTTCAGGCCGGAAGGGACTAGAATTTTGTCGGCAGAAACATCGCGGAACATGCGCTCCCTAATGCGTATGGTCGTTACCCAGGGTACCGGCTCCAAGGCCGACGCACGTGGATATCCGGTCGGCGGCAAGACGGGAACCGCCGATAAAATGACCGGCGGCGGATACAGGAGCGGCGCCCTGATTTCATCTTTCATTGGCGTGTTTCCCATATATGACCCGAAGTATGTGGTGTTGACGCTGCTCGACGAGCCCAAGGGCAACGAAGACACATTCAATTACGCCACCGGGGGATGGGTCGCGGCGCCGGTAGTGCGGCGCGTGGTGCAGCGCATGGGGCCATTGCTGGGCGTTCCCCCGGAGTTGGATGATGAAGCGCCTGCGTTGAACGGCGCTTCTCGGCTGGCCTTCCTTGGCCAGGCGCAGAATGAATCCCGGGAGCGGGTGTTTGAGGCTCATTGACCTATTGGATGGAGAAGTATCCGGAGTGACATACGCAAGGCATGATGGAGGCGCCGATATCGTCGGGTTGACATGCGATTCCCGGCTGGTCGAGCCGGGCTTCCTTTTTGCCGCATTGCCGGGAGCCAGCGCCGATGGCCGGGCCTACATCGAAGAGGCTCTGAAGCGCGGCGCCGTCGCCGTTCTGGCCCCCCCAGGCACCCGTCTGGGCGACATGGGGAAACAGGTTTCGTTGCTCACCGATGATAACCCGCGGCGGCGCTATGCCCTCATGGCGGCGCGGTTCTTTGACCTTCAACCGCCGACCGTGGCGGCCGTCACCGGCACCAATGGCAAGACTTCGGTAGTGACCTTCGCCCGCCTGATTTGGACCCGGCTGGGGCGCAAGGCGGCCAGCATGGGGACCCTGGGCATGGATCCGCCTACTAAGGAAAAGACCTCGAACCTGACCACTCCCGACCCGGCTGAACTGCATCGCAACTTAAAATATCTTGCCGAGAGCGGCGTCGAATGTCTGGCCATGGAGGCTTCAAGCCACGGCCTTGACCAACACCGTCTCGACGGGGTCAGGGTGTCGGTGGCCGGGTTTACCAATCTAAGCCGGGATCACCTGGACTACCACGGGACGATGGAAGCCTACCTCGAAGCCAAGCAAAGGCTGTTCGTCGAAATCATGGGGCCGGGCGGCACCGCCGTTATCAACGCCGACAGCGATCAGTTCGAAGCCCTTTCCCAAACCGCCGTGATTTGCCGCCAAAGAGTCATAAGTTACGGCCATCAAGGAAATGACATCCGGCTTCGCAACTCCACGCCGACGCCTGAAGGGCAGCGCCTGAGCCTGACCGTAATGGACCGCGACTACGATGTGGTCCTGCCTTTGGCCGGTGGCTTCCAGTCCGAAAACGCTCTCTGCGCCCTTGGGCTGGTGCTGGCCGGTGGCGAGGAACCGCAGGATGCGGTGGCCGCCCTGGAGACTCTCGCCGAAGTCCCGGGGCGCGTGAACCGGGCGGCGCGGCTCGCCAACGGGGCGATGGTTTACGTTGACTACGCCCATACCCCTGACGCCCTGGCCAGCGTGCTGAGAGCGTTGCGGCCTCACGCCGAAGGCCGTCTTGTGGTGGTGTTCGGATGCGGCGGAGACAGGGACCCCGGCAAGCGCCCGGAAATGGGAAGGATAGCCTGTGGACTGGCCGATTCGGTTATCGTTACCGACGACAACCCGCGTGGCGAGGATCCGGCGGAAATCCGCGGCCAGATAGTGGCCGCCTGTCCAAGCGCCCGCGACATTGGAGACCGCGCCAAGGCGATCCGGCTGGCGATCGGCGGACTTGAGGCGGGAGATCTGCTTATTGTCGCCGGCAAGGGACATGAAACCGGACAGATCGCCGGCGGCAAGGTGCGTCCATTCAATGACGCCGAGGTCGTCCGTGCCGCCGTCGAGGAGTTTGAGCGTTGAGCGCCGCCGCCATGGACGCGTTGTGGACCTCCGAAGAGGCCCTTGCCGCGACCGGCGGGCGTTGTAGCGCCTGTTTCCAGGCCACGGGGATAACCATCGACAGCCGCGTCACATCCCCCGGCGATATGTTCGTCGCCATCAAGGGGCCAAACTTCGACGGCCATGATTTCGTTGCCGACGCCATGATGGAAGGCGCCGCCGCGGCCGTTACCCATCATATTCCCATCGGCGTTTCCGGCGGGGTTCCGGTTCTGATTGTCGATGACACGTTAAAGGCGCTGGAGAAAATGGGCGCTTTTGCGCGGGGCCGCGGCCATGCCCGGATCGTGGCGATTACCGGAAGCCTGGGCAAGACCGGCGTCAAAGAGGCCTTAAAAACGGTGCTCGGCGAACAGGGGCCGGCCTCGGCCAACGAGGACAGCCTCAACAACCACTGGGGACTTCCCCTGAGTTTGGCCCGGATGCCCGCCAACTCGGCCTACGGCGTTTTCGAAATTGGCATGAATCACCCAGGCGAGATCGAGCCCCTGTCCCGGCTCGCCAGGCCCCATGTCGCCCTGATAACCAACGTCGAGGCGGCACACATCGCCTTTTTCGGCTCGCTCGGGGAAATAGCCGACGCCAAGGCCGAAATATTCGCCGGAATTGAAGCCGGCGGGACGGCGGTGCTCAACCGTGACAATTCATTTTTCGATCACCTGGCGGCCAAGGCAAAGTCAAAGGGCGTGAAACGGATAATCGGTTTCGGGGCAGACGGACAGGCCGATGCGCGGGTCAAGGAGTTCACCGCCGAGGCGGATGGCTCGCTTATCGAGGCTCTCATAGACGGCGTTCCCGTGAAGTACCGCGTCGCCATACCGGGCCGCCACTGGGTCATGAATTCCCTTGCGGTCCTGGGCGCGGTTCTGGCCCTTGAAGGCGATGTCGAGGCGGCGGCGGAAGGATTAAGCCGCGTCGAGGCGTCAAAGGGCCGCGGTCTGCGCCAAAACGTGCGAATCCTGGATGGCGGTTTCCAGTTGATCGACGAAAGTTACAATGCCTCTCCCGTTTCCATGA
>JAZFTA010000096.1:0-22848 GCA_036446415.1 Rhodospirillales bacterium
TGCGACGTGCGCGGCTTCACCACCATTTCCGAGCAGTTCGACGCGGTCGGCCTGACCGCCCTCATCAACAAGCTTCTGACCCCGCTGACCAACGTCATCCTTTCCAACCAGGGGACCGTCGACAAGTACATGGGCGACTGCATCATGGCCTTTTGGAACGCCCCCCTGGACGACGACGACCACGCCCGCAACGGCTGTATCTCGGCCTTGAAAATGCTGGCCGAGATGGAGCCCTTGAACAAAAGGCTGGAGCAGGAAGCCAAGGAAGAGGGCCGCAAGCACGTAGAACTCAAGGTGGGCCTCGGGCTGAACTCCGGCGAGTGCGTGGTCGGCAACATGGGTTCCGACCAGCGTTTCGACTATTCGGTGCTGGGCGATACGGTAAACCTGGCGGCCCGCCTGGAAGGCCAGTCCAAGGCCTACGGGGTGGATATCGTCATCGGCGAGACCACCCAGGCCGAGGTGCCGGAACTGGCCGCCATCGAGCTTGACCTGATCAAGGTCAAGGGTAAGACCAAAGCCGTGCATATATACGCCCTGCTGGGCGACCAAACCGTCGCCGCCGAAAAGGATTTCCAGGCCTTGGAAAGCGTCAATTCGGACATGCTCGCCGCCTACCGGGCCCAGGAATGGGAGAAGGCGCGGACCCTGGCGAACTGGGCCCGCGAAAGGGGGGCGCCCTACCGCCTGGACCATCTGTACGATCTTTATGAAGAACGCATAAAATCATTCGAAGAGGCGCCGCCGCCCGCCGACTGGGACGGCTTCTTCGTCGCCACGACAAAATAGGGAACCGTTTTTTCGAGCCGCTTTAATTTCACTTCCGGGAGTCTGATACCATGAAGAAAATTACATTATTGATTTTGGGTTTGGCGCTTATCTCATCGTGGCCCACCGGGGCCTTGGCGGAGGACTTCATCGTCCTTTCCTCGACCACCCCTGAATTCAAGGTCGGCGGGGTGGTGCCGTCCGGGACCAAGGTCGAACTGGCGCCAAGGAAGCGCCTGGTGCTGGTCAACGCCGCCGGGCGCACCTTGAAGCTTACCGGCCCCTATTCGGACACTCCCGGCGGCGCCGCCGGCAAGGGCGCAAGCAATGTCATGACGGCCCTGGCCAGCTTGGTCAGGACGACCCAGGAGGACGCCAGGAGCGTCGGAGCCGTCCGCGCCGCGGGCATCTCCACCGAACGCCAGGCGATGATGGTCAACGTCTCCGAGACCGGCGACTATTGCGGTTATGAGGGGGCGGCCCGCGAACTTACCCGCTACAAATTCGAGAAGGGGGCAACCGTCACCATCACCGCCGTCGAGGACGCCAAGGCCGAAACCCTTGAATGGGACAGGAACAACCCCTTCCTTCCGTGGCCCAAGTCGATCCCCATCCGGGACGGCGCGACCTATCTGGTCGGCCAGGACGGCAAGGACAGCCGCACCATGATCATCATGCACCAGTTGGGGGAAAAGAAGGAAAACCCGGTGGAAACAGTGCTCGAGATGGGGACCAAGGGATGCCTGGAACAGGTCAAGATGCTGCTCGCCCTGATGCGCAAATCGGCTACATAGCCTTGATGCGCGAGCCCCGGTGGGCGAGATATATGCCGGCCAGTATCACCGCCGCGCCCAAGGCCTGCCATCCGCCCAGGGCCTCGTCCAGGATGATCCACGCCAAGCCCGCCGCCACCGCCGGCTGAAGCAGCAGGGCCACCGAGGAAAAGGCGGCCGGCAGGTGGGCCAGGGAATAAGCGATCAGCCCCTGGCCGCCGCAGTGGGATAAAACGGCGAGCCCCAACAGCACGGCCCAGCCGTAGAGGCTGGGCGCCACCAATCCCTCCCCCGAAATCAGAGCCACCCCCAACAGCACGAAGGCGCTGACCAGGCTGCTCCAGACCATGATGGTGGCGGTCGAGAACCTGGCCCTGAGCCGGCCGACGGTAATGATGTATCCGGCGTAGAACACCGCCGTTATAAGCCCTAAGCCGTCGCCAAGAAGGTTGGCCGGACCGATGGTGAAACTCTTGCCCATCAGCACCGAGGCCCCGCCGATGGCCATGACCAGTCCCAGCAGAAAGAGCCGGGAAAAACGCTCCTTGAAGAACACGAACCCGGCAAGGGTCACGAAGATCGGCGCGAAGTTGGCGAGCAGCGTCGAATTGGCGACCGTGGTATAGCGGATCGACCAGTGCCAGAAGGCCAGGTCGAACCCGAAGAACAGCCCGGCCAGGGCCAGGGCCATGTAATCGGCGAGACCGGCCGGACGCCGGACATTCATCCCGCCGCGCCTCTCCATGGCGCCCCAGGCCCACAGCACCGGCAAGGCCAGCAGGACCCGGTGGAAGGCGGTGGCGGACGGGCCAAGTTCGCTAAGGCGCACGAATATGGGGGCGAAGGCGATGCCGACGGCGCCGCAAAGAAGGGCGGTCAGGGCCATGGAGGCGGCGCCCGAGGCGTCCTTTCCGGGCCGCGGCGCTCCTGCCGTGGCATTCTTTTCAGAGGTTGATGGCGCCATATGTTAGATTTTATCCACTAGTTTGCTATATTCTAAAATCTGGACGCCGCCGCAATCAAATTGTCAACGGGCCGCCGCATGCCTTTTCCGGAACCATCGTTCACCATCGGCATAGAGGAGGAATACCTGCTGGTCGAGCCGGCCACCAGGAATCTTTCCCCCGACCCGCCCCAAGCGCTGATCGAGGAATGCGCCTCGCAGATCAAGGGGTTGGTCAAACCGGAGTTCTTTAAACCCCAGATCGAGGTCTCCACCCACGTCTGCAATTCCATCACCGAGGCCCGGGACAATCTTAAGTGGCTGAGGGGCGCCGTCGCCCATGCCGCCGGGAAATACGGCCTCGCCCCCATCGCCGCCTCGACCCATCCCTTTTCGGAGTGGCGCGACCACCAGCACACCGACAAGGAGCGCTACAACATCCTGGCCGAGAACATGCAGGGCGTGGCGAGGCGCCTGCTCATCTGCGGCATGCACGTCCATGTCGGCATCGATGACGAAGATATGCGCATCGACCTCATGAACCAGGCGGTATATTTTCTGCCCCACCTGCTGGCCTTGAGCACCTCGTCGCCGTTCTGGCGGGGCCAGGACACGGGCCTCAAATCCTACCGCCTGAGCGTGTTCGACGAACTGCCCCGCACCGGGCTTCCGGAAAGGTTCGATTCATACGGCGAATACCGCCGCCATGTGGAGGTCATGGTCAAGGCCAACCTGATAAAGGACGCCTCCATGCTGTGGTGGGACATCCGCCCCAGCGCCAACTTCCCGACCATCGAGATGCGGATCACCGACGTCTGCACGCTGTTGGATGACGCCCTGACCATTGCCGCCCTTTTCCTTTGCATCGTCCGAATGCTGTACAGGCTGAGACGGGAAAACCAGCGCTGGCGGCTCTACACCCATATGCTGATAAACGAGAACCGCTGGCGGGCCCAACGCTATGGGCTTGACGAAGGGCTGGTCGATTTCGGCAAGGGCGAGGTGGTGCCGTGCGCAGACCTTATCGAGGAGCTTCTGGAACTGATCGGCGAGGACGCCGGGGCGCTGGGCTGCACGCTTGAAGTGGAAGGCAGCCGCGATATATTGCAACGGGGCACCAGCTCCCACCGTCAGCTCAAGGCGTTCAACGAGGCAATCGCCGCCGGGGCCGCCGAACCCGACGCCCTCAACGCCGTGGTCGATCAACTGATCATCGAGACCATGGAGGGGATTGAATAGAGGCCGCCGTCAGGCAAACTTGGTCTGCTTTTTAATGGCCTCCTTCAACGAGGCGAGAAGGGCCTGGCCGACCTGGCCGCCGTCGCCGGCGATTTTTTCGCGGATGACGGCGCGCATGGCGTCGATGTGGGCCTTGACGATCTCGACGTTGTTGTCATGCTTGCGGCACCCCTCCATGGTGCATTCGTAAAGCATCTTGCCGAAGATGGAGATAAGCGGATAGCCGAAGGTGCCGCCCTGGCCGCGCAGCTCGTGGGCCAGCAGGTTTATCTCATGGAAATTGGACGTCCTGTCCCCGGACCTGGCCAGGGCTTTGTCGCACAGCTTCGACAATTGGCCCAGGTATTCCAGGGCCCACTCGGTGAAATCCAGGGCCGAACGTTCGAGCTGTTCCTCGGCCTGTTCAAGAATCTCGGTCGGCAGCTCGCCGGGGCCGCCGTCGCCCATTCCGCCGACCTTGTCCTTGAGCGAGTTGGGAAGCCGGAAATACCATACGTCGGTGGGGGTCTTGGGTTTCACCACCTTGTCGGCGGAATAGACCACGGCGACGTCCTTCTCGTTCATCCGGCGGCGCTCCTCGGTCTTGGGAGAGCCCACATCCTGGCGCCGCCTTTCGGGGCCGTAATAGGTCTGGGTGACGATGAACTGGCGGGGATAGTCGATGACCTCAAGGAGGCGCTTGGAAACCGCCAGCGACGAGAACGGCTTGGCCAGGAACTCGGTCACCCCCATGTCCCGGGACGCGTTCACGTATTCGTAATCGGCGGCCCCCGAAAGCATTATGAAGGGCATGAAGCGGTTGGGGGACTCCTTGGACGCCCTGACCCAGCGCAACAGCAGCAAGCCGTCGATGGGCGACATCACGTAATCGGAAATGATAATATCCAGGCCCCCGGGCTTTATGGTCTTCAAAAACTCTATGGCGTCGGTGCCGTCGGTGGCGGTGGTCACCCGTCCGAACCTGAGCTGGATCAGCAGGTCATGAAGGATGTTGCGGACATATGAGTTGTCCTCGACCAGAAGAATGTTGAGACGCTCGAAATTGTATACGGCCAAGGCCATCTCCCAATGAACACGGGTTCATGTTCTGGTATTAATATAGCGCAACAAGTTGATATAAAGTTACCCGTTGCATGAATGCGGGCCGGACGATTATCTTCCCCCTTCACGGACACCCCATTAAGGCAAATAATAATAAGGAAAGGAACGGCATATGGCGGACGTTGGCGGCGTGGCGGCGGACAGGCTCAGGTCCTTCGTCGAGCGCATCGAGAGGCTGGAAGAGGAAAAAGCGGCGCTAACCGCCGATATCCGCGAGGTTTACCTGGAAGCCAAGGGGGCCGGCTTCGACGCCAAGACCCTGCGCCAGGTGGTCAGGCTGAGAAAAATGGATTCGGCCGACCGGCGCGAACAGGAAGAACTGCTGGAACTCTATAAGCGGGCCCTCGACCTGTGATTTTGCATAACGGCCATAAAAACCTTTAAATCCCCTCCTGCCCGGACAGGCTGAAATTCGCTTCCACGTAGCCGAGAAGGATGTCCAGGCTTTCCTCGATTGAAAGGGCGCCGGTGTCGATGGTCAGGTTGGCCCGCTCCGGCTTCTCGTAGGGGGCGGATATGCCGGTGAATTCCTCGATCTCGCCGGCCCTGGCCTTTTTGTACAGGCCCTTGGGGTCGCGCTCCTCGCAGACCTCGATGCCGGCGCTTAGATGAATCACGTGAAAAGGGTCCAGGGCCGCCTTGCGGGCCTTGCGGCGGTCGGCGCGGTACGGCGAGATGAAGGCGGTGATGGCTATGTATCCGGCGTCGGCGAACAGGGCCGCCGCCTCGCCGATGCGCCGGATGTTCTCGGTCCTGTCCTGGTGAGAAAATCCGAGGTCCGAGTTGAGGCCGTGGCGGATGTTGTCGCCGTCCAGGACATAGGCCCGCCGGCCTTTATCGAACAAAAGCTGCTCGAGGCGGAAAGCCAGCGTCGTTTTTCCCGACCCGGAAAGCCCGGTGAACCACACTACGCCGCCGATGTGCCCGGCGGCCCGCCAGCGGTCCTCTTTTTCGACACGGTGTTTGACCTGGGTGATGTTTGTGGACTTGACCGCCATTTTGCCCTGAAGCCCCGCTGTCAATGCTTGTGTGGGCTTTCTAGGCCCTTTATCCTTTACCTTCAAGGACCGATAAGGGAGGTAATGATATGAACGGGAGCAAACCGAAAATCGCCGTCGTGCTTTCCGGGTGCGGCGTCTTCGACGGGTCCGAGATTCACGAATCGGTGCTCACCCTGCTGGCCCTGGACCGCCAGGGCGCCCAATACCAATGCTACGCTCCCGACGCCGACCAGGCCCACGTCATCAACCACCTGACCGGCGAGGAAGCGGATGAAACCCGCAACGTGCTAACCGAGGCGGCGAGGATTGCCCGGGGCGAGATCAAGGACATAAAGGAACTGGACGCCTCGGCCGTCGACGCGGCGATCTTTCCGGGCGGCTTCGGGGCCGCCAAGAACCTTTGCAGTTTCGCCTTCGACGGAGCTGACTGCACCGTCAACCCGGACGTGGAACGGGCCGTCAGGGACCTGGTGGCGGCCAATAAACCGATCGGGGCGCTGTGCATCACGCCGGCGATGATGGCCAAACTTCTGGACGGGGCCGAGGTCACCATCGGCGATGATCCGGACACCGCCGAAGCGATAGTAAAAATGGGCGGGACTCATAAAACCACGACCCACGGCGAGGTGGTCGTGGACCGGAAATACAAGCTGGCCACATCGCCGTGCTACATGCTGGACGCCACCATTTCCCAGATAGCCGAGGGCGCCGACAACACCGTGCGTACAGTGCTGGGCATGATCTAGTGGATAGAATCCAACATATGGCCGCCTGCTATTTGATATAAATCGTGTGGTTGATGGTGTTGTACGTGAAGACCATCACCTGGACGGGAACCAGGTCGACATCCTTTTCCAGGACGTAATTGAAGCCCTCCCCGTCACCGCGGTCCCTGATGCCCAGGAACATCCTGTGCCTGCCGGCGGGCACCTTGAAAGTCCGATAGAAACTGGATTGGCCGTCGCCTGACAGACCGATGGGATCGGCGGTTTCGCGGAAAATCCGCCGGCCGTCCAGCTTCAATTCGACGAGAACCGGCCATCTCTCCCGGGGACAGTGCATCGGAGGGCGCAATTGCGGCGGCAGACCGGCGTTCTCCTCGATGGTGCGGGGGCGGCATTTCTCCTTGTGTTTCCCCGGAAGCGTCATGCTCAGCTTGACCAGGGCCTCGTCCGGGCCAATCCTGTCATAGACCAGGGTGTCCGACAGGGAGCCGATAAAAACACCGAAAAGCAGAAACAGGAAACCCTGTGCAATCCATCGCCGTAGCGGGTTGCCCATGCTTCTTTTCAAACCGGAAACGGGTTTCTCTTGTCCGCGCCGGCGCTTGCCGGCCAGGCGCTTTATCTCATCCTCTTCGCGGCGGCGTCTCTCCTTGACCTCGCCCGGTATCTTGAACAACTCGCGGAGGCCGAAACTGTAAAGGACGAACAGGAAGACAGACCCGGCAATAAGGAACGGAAGGGCGTATTTAATGGGGAATCCGGCGATTTCGACGGTGAAAAACGAATTCATCCGACGCCTCCCGGCGCGGCGCCCGGAAGGACTGAGTTGATTTTTCCTTCCTCGTCGGCGAGGGTTTCCAGCGAGGCGCGGAAGCACTCAAGCTCTTCTTCCAACATCGGCCCGTCGGTCTTGGACACCCAGGAAACGTGAACGCGTTGGCGCGGCACCCTCTTGCGAAGATAGGGGTCGCGGGTGCCGTCCAGGCGATCATGCAACCAGCGATCGCCCAGCCGGTTGAAGCAATCGCACTGCCGGCAGGAAGCAACCAACACGCCGTCGATGCCGCCCCGGCTGAAGGAAAGTGCATAGTCGATGAAGGAAGGCGGCAGCATGGCGATGCAGGGAAGGCTGAAGCCGGCGACCCCTGGCTGCTCGATCAGGCGAATATCGGCTCCGTGGTCGCAGCCGAAAACGATTATTCGCGGCCTTCCGTCCGCCGGTTCGTTCTTCAATTCCTCAACGGCCTTGTTGGTGAGGACGCGCACCTCCTTCAGAGGAAAGTCCACCAGGTCGATGGCCGTTGTCAGCTCATCGATGCTGCGGAAAGGCGTCGAGATGGGACAGGAGCCGACGCAGATGCCGCACGCCGTGCAAAGTTTCTCGTTCACCACCGCTTCCCGCTCGAAGGGCCGGCCGTCGGTACGGGGCTGCATGATCACCGCGTTGAAGGGGCAGTCGTCGTAACAGCGCGCGCAGCCATTGCACTCCTCCAGGTTGACGACGGCCGGCTTGGGCAGGCGCATGGGCGGCAGCCACGGCATGGCGGCGAACAGCAACGTCAGCCCGGCGGCCAACCCCCAAAGAACACCGCCGCCCCAGTTTTCGTAGACGGGATAGAGCAGCATGAAGAACCAGTCGAGTTTGAGGACCGCCGGCACCGTCCCCAGGTCGGCGGGAGCATGGCTGAGGGCCGGTTTGACCAAGGACAGAACCACCAGCATAAGAAGGGTGCACGCCGCCAGGCCGCGGGGCGGGTTGATCTTCGGCCGGCTCACCCTCATCACGTGGAACCACATGATGAACAGCATGATCAGGGGGGAGAAGATATGCATGAAGATCAGCAGGCTGAAAAAACGGTCGGAAAGGCTGCCGCGGGTCAGGAAGTTGTTGGCTATTGGCTCGCCGAATATTCCCAGCCAGTCAATCCACTCCATTGAGGCGATGGCGATGTACTGGGCCAGTTGGTCCCACACCAGCCAGTAGCCGCTGATCCCCGAAAAAAAGAGGAACCACAGGAGGGGCACGCCGAGGAACCAGGTGAACCAGCGGACGTCGCGGTATCGGTCGAAAATGAACTCGCGGGACAGGTGCATCACCACCATCACCACCATGGCGTCGGAGGCATACCTGTGCAGGCTGCGCATGACGCCGCCCACATACCACTGCTGGTAGGTCAGGTATTCGACGGATTGATAGGCCCCGGCGGCGGAAGTCTCGAAAAAGATATAGACGTAGATGCCGGTGACGATGACCACCCAGTACATGAAGAAGGTCAGGCTCCCCAGCTGGCGCAGGGGATTCCAATTCGGCCCGAAGGAACGGTCGTAAGCCGCCTCGACGTACAGCACCAGATTCTGAAGCGGGCGCCGTATGGATTTCCGCAAGCGAGGTCTCCTAACCGGGGTCTAGTGGATAGAATCTAATAAGGCGGCAAATAACTCTCCGCCATGACGGAGGTCAAGTGGGAACCGGCTATGTCAGGGATTTTTCGGCGTTCTTCCGGAGGCGGCGGAGCCGCAGGGAATTCCGTATTACGAAGTTGAGCATGAGCCCGATGACGATGATGCCGGCCGCCATCTTGATGAAGATTTCGTTGTCGAACCGGTAGCGGTTCGTCGTCGGATCGTAGACGGTGCAGAAAAGACGCACTTTCTTGACCAGGTTTTCGATGCTGGCAAACGGATCATCGGTTTTGAAAACTTGCTGTTTGAGGGCCTCGATAAGCAGCGGCAGCTCGAACGTTTCGCCGTAGACCTGCCGGTAGACCACGCCCTCGGCGTCGATCACGGTGGTCTGGGTCAGATGGTTGAACCCTACCCCGGAACGGTAATAGATGAAGCCGAGGTCCTTCGCCAGTCTGTCTATGGTGGCGGCGTCGCCGCTCAGGAATTTCCAGTCTGAAAGACCGTCGACGCCGTTCTGTTGCGCATAAAGGCGCATCCTTTCGGGGGTGTCGTTCAGGGTGTCGAAACCGATGCTTACCATGGAAAAACTGTCATCTCCCAGGGCCTCGATGGCGACATCCCGGGCGTCGGCCAAGGTATCGGTGATCAATGGACAGATATGGGGGCATGCCGAGTAGATCATGCTGACCACCAGGGGCTTGCCCCGGAAATCGGAAAATCGGACTTCCTCTCCCCGGCTATCCAGGAAAACATGGTCGGCGACGGTGCGCCCGATGGCCGCCTGACTGTATTGATAGGCCTCCCTTTCGTTGAACTCCGCGGCGGCGGGGTGGTCCATGGCCAGGACCGGGGCCGGAACGGCGAAAAGCCCGGCGGCGATTATCCAGCCGGAGCCTTTCTTTAACAGGGAAACGAATCGGAACGCCTCAAGGGCCATTTTCCCATCCACGGTAAATTGAAAAATTAACGGGGCGGACGGCGCGCCGGCGGCCCGCCCCGTGTAGGCCTAGCTCAACCACCAAATCTCGGAGAGATACTTCCAGTTGATGAAGTAGTAGAGCACGAAGGTGCCCAGGAAAATCAAGGCCAGGACGAAAGTCCCCGGCACCGCCATGGTGCCGGCGCTGCCGTGCGCGGTGGCCGCCGAGGGGGTGTCGGCCACACTCGGTTCTTCCGGTTCGGCGGCCGGCGCCGCGACGGCAACCTTCCGCCTGCCGAACATGACGGTAAGCACCATGTTGAGGATGAAGATGAGGGCGCCTAAGGCTCCGACAATGGCGCTTATTCCCGCCAACCCCATAAACATGTAGGCGGCGGCCGGCAAGTCGTAGCCGAAGACGGCGTCGGTGAAGGAGATATCCCAATGCCGGCGCGGCACGCCGAGGGTACCCGCACCCATGTGGAACAAGGCCACTCCTCCCATGCCAAAGCCGAACAGGTAGGGCTGCCATTTGGCCAGCCCCGGCATGACCAGCTCACGCTGCCACAGGGTCGGCACCAGCCAGTAGGCCAGCGCCATGAAGGCCAGCGTCGTCCCCGTCGCCACCGTGCCATGGAAGTGGCCCGGAACGTAGATGGTGTTGTGCATGATCAGGCTGAGCTGCTCGATGCCCATGATCACGCCGGTGATGCCGCCCAGGAACCCGAACATGAGCAGCGAAAGGAACATCCCCGAGAACACCGGGTTGCCCCACGGCGCCTTGGTCAGCCACTCGAACAGGCCGTTGTTGTATCCCTTCTTGCGCTGCGCCGCCTCGATCGAACCGGGGACGGTGAGGCCGTGGATCATGCTGGCCAGAACCGCCAGGTAGAGGGCGTAGCTGGTGTTGAAGATCTTCCACTCCGAGGTAATTCCCGGATCGGTCATCATATGGTGGGCGGCGGCCAGTTGCAGGAACAGGAGATACAGCAGGAAGGCGAAGCGGCTGACCTTTTCGGACAGCGGCTTGGCCCCGAACAGGATGGCGGCGATGGCGTACCAAACCGCGATATGCGCGGCCACGTTGATCTGTTGCGAGGCATGGCCCATCGCCCACCAGACGATCCTGTAGGCCAAGGGGTCGATGCTGGGAATCAGGCCGAGCGACCAGGCCAGGGTGGGAATCAGGATGGCGGCCCCCGAGAGGACCGTGAATATGGCGATGATCGCCGCCGTCAAGGCCCCGAAGGTGACCAGCGGAAGCGATCCCTCGTAGGTCTTCTCCTTCTTGGCCATATGCAGGGTGGCCATGAACACGAAGCAGCCGACCAGGGCGCCGACGGCGAACAGGATGATGCCGAGGTAGAAGGTCGGCGCCGCCATCATCGGCGGATAAGACGTGAACATGACGCTGGACTCGCCCTGCAATACCGCGACGTTGGTAATCAGCGCGCCTCCCAGCATCAGCCAGTAGCCGAGCCAGGCCCATTTGGGCCCCACCAGGCGGGCGTTCAAGAGGATGCACGAGGTAAAGTACAGTATGGCGATCTCGAAGAAGATGAGCCATACCAGCAACACGTCGAAGCCGTGGGCGGTAAGCGCCAGGTAAAACCAATCCGCCGGAAGCAGGTGAATCGCCGGAAAGCGGGTCATCGCCACCCCGAGGCCGAAAATGCCGCCGACCAGCAGGAAAACGATGGCCGTCACGGCGTTCCACTTGATCAGCTTATCGGCGGCCAGGTCGATCTTGAATCCCGTATCGGGACAGATTCTAAATTCTGCGTTTGCCATTATCGTCCTCTATTTCTCGACCACGTACATTTTACTGGACATGGTGTGGTGGCCGATGCCGCAGAACTCGTTACAGAACAGGCCGAATTCACCCGACGAGGTTGGCGTCACGGTGATCACCATCTCGTAATCGGGAAGGACCTGGATGTTGATGTTCTCGGGTTGCAGCGAGAACCCATGCATGTAGTCCAGGGACGAAAGGTGGAAACGGTAGTCCTTTCCCATCTCCAGCTCCAGGATCGGCCACCATTCCCAGGCCCGGGCGAGCAGATAGACGTCGCTGCCGGCCGGCGGATGGACCACCGGCACGCCTTCTTCTTCGCGGACCGTGAATTTCTCCGCCATCGCCTCGGTCTTGGCTTCGTAAGCGTCGGCCCCGATTCGGTAGGCCTCGTTGTTTATGTTCTGGTTACCGGCGATATGCCAGTAAGGCATCATGAAGAACATGATCAGCGACCAGACCAGGGCGATGGTGATCCATAGAACCTCTGATTTCTCTACGGGCTCGTTCCACCACAGCCGGTTTTCCGGAGGTGAAATTGAAGACATTGTTTTTCCCCTACCCTGTTATGTGGCCGCAGGGATTTGAATTATGTCCCACAGGCCCCAGAAAATATAAAGAACCGTCGGCATGGTGAGGCCGATAGCTAAAAGCAGCCATATGTTATCGAGAAGACGCTGCATGAAAGGTTCGGGCTCTGCGGCGCTACCGCCAGCGGCCGGCGCCCCTGTGTCTTGATCGCTCATGATCTTTCCCCATGTCCCTAGTTAAAAAAACGGAACCGCCCTGCCCAAAAACAGGGACGGCCACCTTCATGCAATCACAGCCCGTGATTGCCCGCCTTAACCAAGGTCAAGTGGAGGGAGAATGAATCATTTATAATGATTATAAACACTTACCCAACAACTTAATGGGAAGTGTTATTATGAAAAGCTAATATAATGCCCGCTCACCGGCCGGCAAGATCGGCGACGAACTTGGCGTAGATTTGCCCGAGCGCCTTGTTGATGGCCTCGACGGCGGCGGCCACCGAATGGTCGGCGGCTTTAGCCTCGACGCCGTAGGAGCCGAGGAAGGTAAGCTTGCCGCCGCCGGCCTGGCGCAGGGCCATTTCCAGTTTCACCGCCGCCTTGGGATGGGGGCCGGCGATCTTTTCCAGGCGCTTGATCTTGACCGTCAGCACATGGTCCGGCCGGACCCGCATTTCAGGCGTTACCACCGTATCGGCCACCTTGGCGGCGCGCAGGTATTCGACCAGCCTGTCGCGCAGCATCACGGTCGGCGGCTCGGTCCAGAAGTGATAGTGGTATTCCAGCAGTTCATGGGGCCGCCCGGCCTCGGAATAGACGATGGGCCGGCCGGCGGCCAGGCCGCCTGCCGAGAACCTTTCGACCTCGACCACCCCCTCCAGCAGTACCGAGGAGAAAGCCTCCGGCGGGCTCAGGTTGAGGCGGTAGAAGTGGTCCTTGGGCAACTCCGGCTGGGCGCAGGCGGCCAGCCCCAAGGCGGCCACCCCAAAGGCGCCAATGAGCAAAAGCGGGGCCAAGGCGATAAACCGGACAAGCCCAGCCAAGGTTTTTTTCAACTCATTCCCTCTGTTCATTTGCCTCCCCCCTCATCGTCCCGAGTCCTCGTCGCGGGGCGGTGTGCCGCCCAGCAAAAGCCCCGGATTCAGTCGTATCTGTCGGCTGAATTCATACATGTTGCGGGCCGCCCCTTCCAGGTTCTGGTTCATGGAATCGACGTGCCGGGCCATCGAATCGACGACATGGCTGAGATCGTTGATGGAATTCTCCACGGCCTTCGAGTTGATCGAAATCATGGTGTTGGAGACCGCCAGCAGTTCGTCCAGCTTGTCGCGCGTTTTCTGCAAATCGCCGGAAAGGCGGACGAAGTTGCCGGCCGCGGTGTCCATGTTGGCGATCATGGTCTCTATTTTCTCCCGGTTTTCGGGCTTAAGAATCAGTTCCAGCTGGCGGCTGGAATCGTTCATGGATTCGGTGAACTCCTCGACGTTGTCGGCGATCCTGGGCAGCCTTTCGGCGACGTCCATGGCCAGTTCGTTGATTCCCCTGATCAGCACATCGGCTTCGCCCTCCATCAGGTCGCCGAAGACCTTGACCGTGCGGTCCAGGCTGGCCAGCAGGGGCTTTACCCTGGTCTCGGCCAGTTCGCTGATGTCGCCGGCCACCGACGACATGACCGCGAAGATGTTGGCGGCCTCGCGGCCGTTGACCCGGGAGCCGGGCTCCAAGGTTTCGATCGAGCCGCCCGCCGAGATGGAAATGGTGATCGCCGACAACAGACCCGGCGCCGCTATCTGGGCGATGGAGTCGGCGGGAATGCGCCATCCCTGCTTGATCTCGAAATCGACGCGGAACATCATCCGGCCTCCCGCTGGCGTCGGCGTAACCGTCTCGACCTGGCCGATGGGGTATCCCTCGTACAGAACCTGGGTCCCGAACTTGACGCCGGTGACGTTCTCGTAGATGGCGTAATACGGATCGGTGGCCCCGGTGCGGCCGGTAAGCAGGGCGACGGAAACCACCAACCCGACCAGCGTGGCGATGACGAAACCGCCGACGGCGACGTAATTGATCTTGCCTGTCTTCATAGTACGGCGTTCTCGTTGAAGCTCTCGCCGGTAAGGCGGTTGAGGTATTCGTCGATATCGACGGCCTCTTCCTCGGTGCGGCGGTTGAGCAGGTTCTGGATGCGCTCGGAGGGGTCTTTCCTCAACTCCTGGGGAGTGCCGATGAACAGTATCTCCCCGTGATCGAGCACGGTTATGCGGTCGGCTATCTTGAAGGCGCTGTCCAGTTCGTGGGTGACCACGGCGATCGACATGCCCATGGCGTCGCGCAAGAGCAGGATCAGGTCGTCGAGCGCCGAGGACACCACCGGGTCCAGGCCGGCCGAAGGCTCGTCGCAGAAAAGTATCTTGGGGTCCATGACGATGGCCCTGGCGAAGGCGACGCGCTTTATCATGCCGCCCGACAGTTCGGACGGCATGAGATCCTCGAAGCCGGCCAGATCGACCACCTCCAGCTTCATCCTGGACATGATTTCCATGGTCTTGAGGTCGAGTTTGGTGTGCTCGTAAAGGGGCAGCATGATGTTCTCGCCCACCGTCAGCGAGGAGAACAGGGCCCCGCCCTGGAAGGCGACGCCCATCTTCTTGCGTAATTCGAACATATCCTTGACGCCAAGGGCGGCGGTGTCATGGCCGAGAATCCGGATGTCGCCGGAGGTCCGGTTCTCAAGGGCCATCAGGTGGCGCAACAGGGTGCTCTTTCCCGAACCGCTGCCGCCCATGATGACCATGATCTCGCCGTCGCGAAGGTCGAGGCTGACGCCCTTCAGGATAATCCGCGATCCGTAATGGGCGACCAGGCCGCGGACCTCGATTATGTTGGCGGGTAGGTTGGCGGGCGCCGGATTGCCGGGTTCCTGGTTCATGCCGGCGGCCATCTCAGCGGGTCGCCAGGAAGGCGAAAATCATGTCGGTGATTACGATGGCGGTGATCGACTGGACCACGGCCCGGGTGGTGACCCGGCCGACGCCCTCGGAGCCGCCGGTGACCCGGACCCCGTTGGCGACCCCGATGACGGCGATCAGGACGGCGAAGATCAGGCTTTTCCATATGCCGTGCAGAAGGTCCTCGACGGCCAGGATTTCGATTACCTGATCGACGTAGGCGGCCATGGATATGCCGAGATCGGCGCCCACGTACAACCCCCCCGCCCACAACCCGACAATGTCGGAGAAAAAAGTCAGGGCCGGGACCATCACCGCCAGGGCCAGAAAGGCCGGGACCACCAAGTGCCTGACCGGGTTGATGCCCATCACGGTCAGGGCGTCTATCTCCTGGCTGATCTTCATGGTCCCCAGCCTCGCGGCCAGCGCCGAGCCGGAACGCCCGGCCACCAGGATGCCGGTGATAAGGGGCGCGAATTCACGGGTCATGGACAGCGATATGCCGATCACCACCTTGGATTCGGCGCCGAAAATGGAGAGGGTATGGATGCCCTGAATGGCCAGCATGACGCCGATGGCGCCGCCCAGCAGGGCGACTATGGGGATGGCGTGGACACCTATCTCCATCATCTGGACGAACACCGCGCCGGCCCGCACCGGCTGCTTCAGGACGGGTCCGGCGATCAGCCAGAACAGGCTTTCGCCGATCAGCACCCCATAATAGCCGAAGGTCTCGACGAAACCGGCGGCGCCATGGCCGGCCCCTTCCAGGAACCGCGTTACGGGGTTTTGTGTATTGGTGGGCATATTGCTAATGGCCCGCGTCCGTTACTCGATTCCCGCCAGGGCCTCTTCCACGGAATCGTAGATTGGGAACACCTTGTCCAGGCGGGCCAGCTGCAACACTCTCATCACCGCTTCGCTGGCCGACACCAGGGCGAAGGCGCAGCCTTTCTTGCGGGCCTTCTGAAACGATTCGACCAGCGATGCGACGCCCGAACTGTCGATGTAACCGACTTTGGAAAGATCAACCAGCACCGGTTTGTCCCCGCCGATGCATTCCAGCAGCACCTTGCGGGCCTCAGGCGAGCCGTCGAGGTCGATGTCGCCTTCGAAGGCGACGACCTTGGCGCCGCCTTCCTCCCTTATTTCATGTTCCACGCTCATGATTATTCCATGCTCATGATTAATTTATTGTCCCCTCGATCGCTCATATTTATAGGCGTTTTATAGGCGTTTTAACATCCTTAACAGGTTTCCCCCAACAAACTCTTTGTCTTTCGCCTCTTTATCCTCCCTTGGAAGGGGCAGGAATTCCACCTCGTCCATGACCTCGCGCATGAAGTGGACGCCGAGCCCCCCGGGCCGGATGTCGTCAAGATCGCGCGGCTTTATCTTCGTTGGGTCCACCGTTTCGGCGAAGTCCTTGAGCAGAAACTCGATCCCGCCCGGGTAGCGCACCACCTCAAGAATGATATCGCCGCCGGGATCGTTGCCATAAGCGTGGCGGATGACGTTCTGGCAGGCCTCGTCGACGGCGATGATGATGTCGCGGACGTCATTTTCGCCTGAACCGCATGCCCTGGCCGTCTCGCCGACCATGGCGCGGACCAGCTTCAGGCGGTCCGGCCGGGACTTGAATTCAAGCCTGAGCAGCCTGTCGGCGTCCCCCCCTGGGGATTTGGAAGCCGCCGACTCCTTTTCGGCCTCCCTGGCGGCCCCTCCGTTTTCCATTCTGATTTTCATGGGCCCCTTGTCGTCTATGGCGAGCAGGGTTATGTCGTCTCTAAGGGCGGCGCCGGCGTGGTCGATGAGGGCGATTACCGCGTCGACCCGCCGCGATATAGGCAACTCCTTGTTTTGGCGCATCAGTTCCATCAGCCCCTCGGAGGTCAGTTCGCTGCCGTCGGCCAGATATCCTTCGGTAACGCCGTCGGTGAAAATATAAAGCGTACCGCCGTTAAGACGCAGCTCCTCCACCTCGAACCCCACTTCGCCGGCCAGCAGGGGCGGGATGCCAAGCGGCGGGGCGTTGGCCGGAAGGGCCGTGAACCCGGCCTCGGGATCATGGAAAAGGGGCGGCTCGTGGCCGGCGTTGGCCAAACGCACGACGCCACTCGAAGGGTCGTAAATGCCGCCGACCATGGTCACGAACATGCCGCGCGAGGCGGTTTCGCATATTTCCTCGTTGATCCTGGCCATCAGCCGTCCGGGATCGTGGATCTCCTTGCCCAGACAGCGGAACAGGCTGGCCGTCTTGGCCATCAGCAGGGCGGCGTTCATGCCCTTGCCCGATACGTCGGCCAGGTTGAAGCAGATGCGCCCGTCGCCGAGTTCGAAAAAGTCGTAGAAGTCGCCCGATACCATCCGGGCCGGAACGTTGACGCCGTAAACCGGGAAATCATCGGCCCGGCGTTCGGGCAGCAGGCTGCGCTGGATTTCGGCGGCCAGTTCCAGTTCGCGGCGCACCCTTTCCTGTTCGACCAGGGCCTCGGCCATGCGGGCGTTGAGGATGGCCAGCCCGGCCGACGAGCTCAAGGCCTGCAGCAGTTGCAGGTCGGAATCCATGAAAAGGCCGTCGCCGCCCAGCTTGTTGACCAGCTCGATGGCCCCGATGCGCTGGTCCTTGACGCTCATCGGGGCGCACAGGATGGAACGGGTGGTAAAGCCGGTGGTCTGGTCCACGGATTTGTCGAAATTGGGGTCGTTTTCCACGTCGCGGACGATCTCGCCGGCGTTGCCCTGGACGCATCGCCCGACGATGCCCTGATCGCTGTTCAGGGTAAGCCCGGTGATCTCGGTCTCCCCTGAACAGGCTTGACAGGTAAGGGTCAGACCGGCCTCATCGAGCAGGAACAGAGCCCCGCCGGCCGCCTTCATGTGGCCGGTGATACGCTCCAGGGCCCGTTTCAGGGTGTCCTCGATATCGAGGGTGGCGGCGAAGTCCTGCCCCATGACCGCCAACAGTTCGAAATGGTCGGAAATGGATTCCGGGCGTTCAGGGGGCGCGGGGTCTGGTTCGTTCACGGGCATCGGGCAAATATGCCTTGAATTATAATTGCTGGCAAATAGGTCCGAAACGGCCGGCCCAAAAAGCGGGCCCCGTTGATGGCCGAACTGAGCCCAACTCCTTGTAACCAGCATAAAAAAAAACGGCCCCCGGTAAATCAAGGGGCGGCCTTTAAAACTATAAAAATGTAAATCATAAAAATATAATGTTTATAATTTATCCGTTAAGCACCTTCTATCGCTTGATATATTGTTTAATAATACAATAATTAAAAACAACATCGGAGTGAGGAAACCGTCGGCCGGGCTGGCGGGAGGTTTTTTCAAACGCTTTTTCCGGTGAACGGATAAACATATGATTGTATGCGCCGCCTGGGGTTTGGAAGATCCGTCCTTGAATTAAGTTTAAGTTTAATTACGTTCAAGTTGAACTAAGTTTAATTAAGTTTGGTCGCTTGCAATATTGGGGAGTACAAATGACGACTGAATCCGGAGCTCCCGCTCACCACTGGGAAACAAGTTGGGCTCCGCTTGCCGTTGTGGCGGGGACTTTCTTTTTGTTTCCCCTGACCTTCATCGCCTATTTCGTCTACGACAGTCTGTTTCTGACGGCCATATTCGCCGGCATCGGGACGCCGCTGCTGATCGCCGGTATCGCCAAATGGGTAAACGAGGGGCTGGCCTACAAGAACATAGTGGAAGGGGCGGCCGTGCCCGGCATGTCCATTTTCATCTTCTCCGAGGCTTTGGTTTTCCTGGCTCTGTTCGTCGGCTACTGGATGATCCATCTGAAGGCCGACACTTGGCCGCCGGAAGGCACGCCGGCCATTGGTTCGGCGGTTCCGATCTTAATGACCTTGGTCCTGGTGGTCTCCAGTTTCACCATGCAACGCGGGGAAGCGAAGCTGGAAGCCGGCGACAGGGGCGGCTTCGTCAATTCGCTGATTGTCACCATGGTCCTCGGCGCCTTGTTCCTGGGCCTCAGCCTATACGAATACAACCATTTGCTTGGCCTTGGCTTCGGGACGTCGGCCAACGCCTTCAGCTCGGCGTTCTATACGCTTACCGGGTTCCACGCCGCCCATGTTTTGGTCGGCCTTGGCATCTTCGCGGCGATGCTGATTCCGGCGCTGGGCGGCAGGACCAACAAGACCTTCGTGAGATGCGCCGCGCTCTATTGGCACTTTGTGGTCGTCGTCTCGTTCTTTGTCGTTCCCCAGGTCTATTTCTGGTAGGCCGGGCCGGGGCCAAGGGGTGACATGATCCAAGCGGGCAAACTTCTTTCGGCGCTTCTTCCGGCGGTGCTTCTTCTGGGGGGTGCGTTCGCCGCTCTCCCGGCGG
Source organism: Rhodospirillales bacterium (assembly GCA_036446415.1). Lineage (GTDB taxonomy): Bacteria > Pseudomonadota > Alphaproteobacteria > Rhodospirillales > 2-02-FULL-58-16 > JAZFTA01. The sequence goes on from JAZFTA010000096.1 coordinate 19,496, forward strand.
CGGCGCAGTACAACCGGACGCCCGAGTCCGACATCGATCCCGCCATTTTCAAGATCGACGAAACCAAGCACCTGGGAGCCAAGGTGGACGGTTCCCTCGGCCTTATCGACGGCGGCGGCAACGAGTTCACGTTGTCGGACATGTTGGGCCAGCCGCTTATTCTGGTGTTTTCCTACTATACGTGCGACGGCAGTTGTTCGGTGATTAACCTGGAAATGGCGGGCCTTCTGGCCGATGTAAAAAAACTGAACCAGGGCGAGGACTTCCGGGTGCTGACGGTGTCGTTCGACAAGAACGACACCCTTGAGACGATGGCCGCGTTCCGTGAGCAACTGGAGGCCGGAACGAAGATCGGCGAAGGCTGGACCTTTGCTTTGGCCAAGGACCATGAAGGCCTTAAGGAGCTTGCCGAAAAGGTTGGCTACAAATTCTTCTGGTCGCCCCGGGACCGCACTTTCTTTCACCCGGCGGCCTTTTTGTTCCTTTCTTCCGAGGGGCGTTTGATCCGGGTTCTTTATTCCTCGACAATCGAGGCCGGCGATGTGGAGTTGGCGGTTCTCGATTCCAGGCAGGGCCGGTTCAGGCCGGGCCAGGTCATCGAGTACGCCGTCAGCCTTTGCTACAGCTATAATTACAAGGAAGGAAGGTACACCTTCAACATTCCCTTGTTCGTCGGCATGGGCTCCCTGGCGCTCGGCGTTTCCGCGTTTTCCGTCGCCGCGCTGTCGTTCCGCAGAAGGAAAAAAACGAAAGAGGTGCTCCGATGAAAAAACCGTTGCCGCCGCTGCTGTTCATGGCCGGAGTTTTGCTGGCTTCCCTGCCCGCTCTTGCCGGAGAGGGGGAAATCCCCAATCCGGCGGCGGGATGGGATGCCCTATGGAACGAAGTGATGATCGATCTATTGGCGATCGGCGCCATTTTCGGAATCGCCGCCGCTTACATGCTGATCAAATACAGGGCGAAAAGCCCCACCGACGTCGGCTCGGGGCCGAAGCTGAGCAAGGCCCAGGCCGTCGGTTGGGCGTTGATTCCGGTCGCCATCTTCCTGGCCGACGACTTCTACCTCGGCGCCAATGGCTGGTCGCTGTGGAACGACTACCGGCGAATCCCCGAAAACGCCATGGAAGTGAAAGTCACCGGCTACCAGTGGTACTGGGAGTTCGAGTACGAGAACGGCGTCGTCACCGATGAACTCACGGTTCCGGTAGGCCGTCCGGTGGTCCTGCGCATGACTTCCGAGGACGTGATCCACTCCTTCGGCATGCCCAAGTACCGGGTCACCGAGGATCTGATGCCGGGGCGCATAACCTACATCTGGTTCAATCCAGTCGAGGCCGGGGAAACCGTGGCCACCTGCCGTGAGTTCTGCGGCCTCGCCCACGCCAACATGTACACCACCGTAATCGCCCTTCCGCCGGTTGAGTTCGAGGAATGGATGGCCGGCGAGAAGGCCGAAGCCGAGGAAGGCGAAACCGAAGCCGAAGGCGAAAAGGATTAAAAAAATGAGCCCCCATACCTCCACCGCCGATGCCGGCTTTAGCCTCAAGGAATGGATTTTCACCACCGACCACAAACGGGTTGGCGTGCTCTACCTGTTCGGCTCGATGGCCGCCTTCACCGTCGCCGGGACGATGGCGATGCTGATCCGCATCGAGCTTGCCAACATCGGCCCCCAACTGGTTGAAAGCGGCACCCAGTACAATCAGTGGCTCTATTTTCACGGCGCCGCCATGATCCTGGCCTTCCTGATTCCCGGGCTTACCGGCTTCGCCGCCAACTACTTCCTGCCCATCTTGATCGGGGCCAGGGACGTCGCTTTCCCGCGCATCAACGCCCTCAGCGTCTGGCTGTTCTACTCCGCCATAATCCTGGCCTTAATCGGCATTGCCGTTCCCGACTCGCCCGACATCATGTGGACCGGCTATCCGCCCTATTCGATCAACACCGACGCCAACACGGCGTTATACGTGTTCACCGTTCTCCTGCTAGGCTTCTCGTCGATCCTGGGGGCCGTCAACTTCCTGGTCACCGTGATCTACATGCGGGCCCCGGGGATGGGATGGAATCAGCTCAACATGTTTGTCTGGACGACCATCGCGGCGTTCCTTTTGCAGCTCATTTTCATACCCGTCCTGGCTTCGGCGATGATTCTGCTGCTGTTCGACAAGTACCTGGGCACCCACTTCTTCGACCCGGCGGCCGGCGGCGACGTGCTTCTCTATCAGAACCTGTTCTGGTTTTACTCGCACCCCGCCGTGTACGTCATCTTCCTGCCGGCCATGGGCATCCTGTTCGAGGTCATCGCGACCATGGGCAAGAACCGCATCTTCAACTACAAGGCCTGCGTCTACGGCGGGGTCGGCGGCCTCGTGCTGATTTCCGGACTTGTCTGGGTGCACCATCTCTTCGTCTCCGGCATGCCCGACTGGATTCGGATCGGCCAGATGGTGACCACCTTGTTGATATCGGTGCCGGTAGGGTTGATGGCGCTGTCCCTGTGGGGGACCCTTTACAAGGCCTCCATTACCTACAACACGGCAATGATGTACGCCGCCGCCTGCCTGTTCCTGCTCCTGATCGGCGGACTGACCGGCATCCCGCTGGCCCTGACGCCGCTGACCGTGAATTTGACCGAGACCTCGTTCATATACGCGCATTTTCATTTCATCATGGGGATTTTCGCCACCTTCGCCTTGTTCTCCGGCATCTACTACTGGTTCCCCAAGATGACCGGACGTTTCGCCGAGGGCAAACTGGCGACGATCGGCTTCTGGCTCAACCTGACCGGCGTAAACGTGACCTTCTGGCCGCTGTTCATCATCGGTGTCCGGGGCATGCCGCGGCGTTATTTCGATTATGAGATGTTCCCTGAGTTCGAGCCCTACCATCAGGTCGCCACCTTGGGCGCCTTCATGGTCGCGGTGGCCATGGCGCTGACCATCGGCAACTGGATCTACAGCGCCTTCGCCGGCGACAAGGCGCCGCGGAACCCGTGGGGCTCCAAGTCGCTTGAGTGGACCCACGCGCCCAGCCCGCCGGGTCCCGGCAACTTCCCCGAGGACGTGGTGGTGGACAAGGATTGGACGCCCTACGACTACAATAAATAGGCCCCCGGCCGATTGACCAAGGTTAGCGGCCGGCGGAGTTTTCCGTTTGGAACCCCGTTCGGCCTTCTATATGCTTCCGCCTCCATGTTCGAAATTGCCCACCTGACCCATGTCCTGGCCGGCCTCAACGCCACGACGGCGGTGCTTTTGGTGACCGGCTACCTGTTCATCCGCCAAGGCAACCGCCAGGCCCACAAGGCCTGCATGCTTTCGGCCATCGGCGTTGCCGTGCTTTTCATAATCGTC
>JAZFTA010000097.1:0-4641 GCA_036446415.1 Rhodospirillales bacterium
GTGATTATGCCGCCGGCGCCCTGGACCACCGCCACCAGGGCCATGTAATCGTAGGGCTTCATGGTTCCTTCGCAGACCAGATCGACGGTGCCGTTGGCGACCAGGCCGTAGGCGTAGCATTCAGCCCCGTAAACGGTCCGCCTGACGTTCCTGCGGAGCCTCTCGAAGGAAGGCTCGTCGCTCTCTTCGAACATATGAGGCGAGGTGGCGTAAAGCCAGGCCTGGCCAAGTCCGGCGCATGATCTGGCCCATACCGGCTTGGCGTTGAAAGTGGTCTGGCGTCCCGAAGCGCCGATCCAGCGTTCCCCCAGCGCCGGCATGTCGATTATTCCCAGTATCGGCGAGCCGCCCTGCAGCAATGCTATCAAGGTGCCGAACAGGGGTTTGCCGGTAACAAACGACTGGGTGCCGTCTATGGGGTCCAGCACCCACAAGTATTCTGAATTTCCGGGCTCGTTTTCGAACTCCTCGCCGAATATTCCATGATCGGGGAAGGCCGCGTTTATGATCGCGCGCATCGCCGCCTCTACTTCCCTATCGGCGGCGGTAACCGGGCTAAGGTCGCTTTTCAGGTCGATCTCGATGTCGCCGCGGAAATACTTCAAGGCGATCGGAACCGCCGAGTCGGCAAGCTTGCCGGCCAGTTCAAGAAATATTTCGGGGCATGGCCTGTCGGAAATATTTCGGCTCATTCGACCACCTTGAAGCCGGGCGCGCCGAGGGCGTGGTCTGGCGAGGCGTCATCGGTGGTCAGCGGCGGCATGATCATGGGGTATTCAATTTCATCGTCGTTCTCAAGGTTTATGGCTCCGGAATTTAGCATCGGCTGTTTGGCGGTGAAGGCGGTATTATGACATTTAGATGATGCAAGCCACTAGTCATCTAGCCTTTGGGGCAGGCTGGTCTGTTATTGTCAGCAGGTAGGAGATAATAGCATTGCGGTCCTTGGCGTCCTTTATGCCCTTGAACATCATCTTGCTTTTTGGAAGGTAGGTCTTGGGGCTGGCAAGGAAGGCGTCGATTTCGGGTATCGTCCATTCTCCGACCAGGGCCGAAAGGGCCTTTGAAAACCTGTATCCTTCCGCCGAGGCCTTTTGGCGGCTGACGACGCCCCAAAGGTTTGGACCGGCTTTATGGCTCACCCCCTTTTTGGAAGTGTGGCAGGCGGAACAGTTCTTCTTGAAAAGTTTTTTGTTTTGTATGGCCCTGTCGTCGGACAACAGGGATGCGATGTTGATTTCGCGGCGCTCCGAAAGCTCCGGTTCCGGCGCCCCGGCTCGATCGGCTGATTCATGTATCGGCGCCACAAGGTCAACAACGAAATATATGGCTGATACCAGCGCCAGACTCAATATAAGGGCGGCGGCGCTCATCGGCAGTGACCTGGCAAACGGAAAATTCATCGCATGACCTAAAGCATCTGTATTTCCGAGCGGAGAATGGCGTGGGATATTGCCTTATGCGCCCGAACCGTTCAATCGTTGCGTCCACGAATAATCAATTGAGACTTATTGCTTGGCCTCGGGCCTCGTTGACACATCTTCCATGTACGCCGATACTCGGCCCCGGCCCCGGTGGTTGCGCTGGACGCAATGGGGGAGGGAGAAAAACGGGGCGAACCATGCAAAATCCCGATAAGACCATAGCTTTCCAGGGCTCGCCAGGCGCCTATTCGGACCTCGCGTGTCGAAGTGTGCGCCCCGAAATGGGGACCCTGCCGTGCCGCGCCTTCGATGACGCCTTCGCGGCGGTGCGCAATAAAGAAGCCGCCCTGGCCCTGATTCCCATAGATAATTCCGTGGCCGGACGGGTGGCCGATATTCACCACCTGTTGCCTGATTCCGGCCTGCATATTATTGGCGAGCACTTTCAGAGGGTGAACCACCATCTGCTTGGCGTGAAAGGGGCCGAACTGAAGGGCCTTACCCATGTGCACAGCCATGTTCACGCCCTAAACCAGTGCCGCAACATGATAAGCGAACTGGGGCTGGAGGCGGTGGTCCATGTGGATACCGCCGGGGCCGCCGCCGAGGTGGCCGGGATGGGCGACAAAACCCAGGCCGCCATCGCCTCCGAATTGGCCGGGGAACTGGACTCCCTGGTTTCGCTTAGGGCCAACATAGAGGACTCCGAACACAACACGACCCGGTTCCTGATCATGTCCAGGGAGCCGGTAATCCCCCATTACAAGGCCGGACCGGCGATCACCAGCTTCGTTTTCAGGGTCCGCAATGTTCCGGCGGCCCTGTTCAAGGCCCTTGGCGGGTTCGCCACCAACGGGGTCAACATGACCAAGCTGGAAAGTTATCTGGTTGGCGGCCACTTCAACGCCGCCCAGTTCTACGCCGATGTCGAAGGCCACCCGAAACAAAGAGGCCTGAGCCTGGCCCTTGAGGAATTAGGTTTCTTTTGTGAAGAGGTGAAAATTCTCGGCGTTTATCCCGCCCATTCATATCGTCTTGAGGACACGGGCCACTAGTCTTGATCGTTGCAAGCGATACGATGTCCGGGCCGGCTGGCCGACCGTCGCCGCCTGCATGGGGCGTCCGTCGGTCAAAACCGCCGCCTTGTGTATAAGCTAATTCCGCTAATATTATCAATTAGTTAAGAAACAACTGAGAGCCTCGTATTGGGGATAAGTTTCTTACACTAACTGTCCAATGGGAGACTATAACTATGGTATTGCGGACAGGGGGGGGGCTCCTTGAGACCCTGAACCTGGGCATTGCGCATACGCTTTAGTATGCGTGGAACGCCGCGCATGCGCTGTTGCATGCGTGAAACTAAAGACGAGAGATCAGGTTGGATGATGGGTTGCCGCTCATTTCTGGTCACGATCTTGATGTTGGGCCTTTCGGCCTGTGCTTTTGAGGATGAGATCGTCCTTGGCCCGTTTTCGTGGCCGAATTGCGTAGAGGGCGTCGCCAAGCACATCGAGGGAATAGACTGGGCCGAGGCGAGGACGATTAACGTCAGTATCCGCCAGGACGAGTTCGAGCCGATGGTCATCGGCCTGAGACAGAACAACCCCTATATTTTCCGCATCGAAAACCGCGACGAATACGAACATTTTTTCATGGCCGAGGGTTTTTTCAGTTCGGTCGCGGTGGCCAGCATAAAGGGTCCCGGACAGGAGTCGGGGCCATCTTGCATCGACGGGGTGAAAATCGGCCCATTCGAGACTGTTGAGCTGCGCCTGGTTCCCGTGCGTGACGGCCGCTACGAATATAATGACGACACATTTCCCATCCCCAACCTTGGCGGAATGACGGGGCTTATCTCCATTGATTTGCCGCGCAAGAAGATGCCGCGGCCCGTGTTCCACGAGGAAGACAAGGAGGCCGAGCCCGGTCCTCCCGCCCCTGATGGGGTTGGACCCACGGCCCCGGTCGAGTCCGCCCCCATTGAACCGGTTGAGCCCAGCCCCTTTGACGCGGTCGAGCCCAGCCCCTTCGATACCGTGGAGCCCGAACCGCCGGCCACGGAGCCCAGCCCCTTCGAGACTGTGGAGCCCGAACCGCCGGCCACGGAGCCCAGTCCCTTCGAGGCTGTGGAGCCCGAACCGCCGATCGGGGAACCAAAACCCAAGCCGCCAGGATTATCGGTGCCCGATCCATTCGACGCTACCAAGCCGGTGCTTCATGATGTCGATGTTCCAGATCCCTTCCCCGCCGAAGCTCCCTTGCCGGGCGAGGGGACCGGACCCGCGCCGCCGGCCGCCATGCCGGACGCCACCGGAGATGAACCCGCCGGCCCGCCAAGGCCTTCTCCCGGCGGCTACGAGGCGCCGGAAATGCTTGACGCCGGGGACGATCTAAGTGAGCCGGCGGTGCCCGAGCCGCCGCCCCCGTCACGGCCCCAATCCGAACCCGGCTTCAAATCAAAGATTCGCTCCAGGGTGAAGACCTTTTTCGATTTCCTGATCAATTCCATTTTCGGACCGGAATGATCATAAATTTTTCGGCGATTTTTCGGCTTTTTAAACCCGTTTTTTGAGGTTCCCTGCTTGAAATGCGCTTTTTCAAGATGAACTTTCGCGCCCGCCTGCTATATTGTGTTTTGGGAGGCTGGCGGCGGACAGGTCCCTCGCCAACCCTGTCAGGTCCGGAAGGAAGCAGCCGTAACGAGTTTTGACCTGTGTCGTTCGTTCAGTCTCCCACTTCGGTTTCGTTGTCTTTTTTCACCGCCCGCCTAATGCCTAATGAATGAGCAAGAATCCAGCGAACGGCCTTTAGACGCGGGAACTTCCGATTACCGCGTACTCGCCCGCAAATACCGGCCCCAGAATTTTTCCGGCCTGATCGGCCAGCAGGCGATGGTCAGGACATTGACCAACGCCATCCACCAAGGCCGGCTGGCTCACGCCTTCATCCTGACCGGGGTGCGCGGGGTCGGCAAGACGACGACCGCCCGGATCATCGCCAGGGTTTTGAATTGCACCGGTTCAGGCGAAGGCGGGGAACAAGGGCCGGCGGTGGAGCCTTGCGGCGAGTGCGAACACTGCCGGGCCATAGCCGAAGACAGCCATATGGACGTTTTAGAGATGGACGCCGCTTCGCGCACCGGGATCGACGACATCCGTGAATTGTTGGACGGCGTGCCCTACCGGCCGGTCTCGGCGCGCTACAAGGTCTACATCAT
>JAZFTA010000098.1:0-6628 GCA_036446415.1 Rhodospirillales bacterium
CCCCGGCCGGCATGAAGAGGCCGGTCTTTTCCGCCAGGTAGACCAGAATGGCCCCGGACTCGAACAAGGCGAAGGGGTCGCCGTCCGGCCCCTGGTGGTCGACTATCGCCGGGATCTTGTTGTTGGGGCTGATCTCTAAGAAATCCGGCTTGAACTGATCGCCCCTGCCTATGTCTACCGCAAAGACCTTGTAGGCCAGCCCGGTCTCTTCCAGCATGATCGATGCCTTGTAGCCGTTGGGAGTGGTCCAGGTGTAAAGGTCGATCATTACCGGGCCTGATGCAAAACATTATGAAAGTGCGTTAACTGATTGTAAAAAATAGTCATTTCATCCATTTTCCCGCCGAACCCAGGTTGACGGTTTCGGCCGTCTAAAAACGCCCGCTGGCTTCCATCAGCAGGGATTGAAGTTCAGTATACTCGCCGACATGAGGGAACTGGGGGAACTCCTCGATCACGTTCTTTGGGGCCCTGAACAGGAAGCCGTGGTCGGCCTCGGCCAGCATTGTGGTGTCGTTGTAGGAATCGCCGACCGCCAGGACCTTGAAATTCAACCGGTGAAAAGCGCATACCGCCTGTTTCTTGTGGTCCTTCATCCTTAACCTGTAGCCGGCGACCCGGCCGTCGGGGTCCACCTCAAGGCGGTGGCAGAACAGGGTAGGCCAGCCGAGTTGGGCCATCAGCGGGCCGGCGAACTCGTAAAATGTGTCGGACAGGATGACCAGCTGGAAGTGCCGGTCAAGCCAGGCCACGAAATTCCCGGCCCCGTCCATGGGACCCAACTGCTCGATTACCTCCTGAATGTCGGCCAGTTTCAGGCCGTGCTGGTCAAGCAGACGCAGCCTCTGGACCATCAGGGCGTCGTAATCGGCAACGTCGCGGGTGGTGGCGCGAAGCTCATGGATGCCGGTGCGCTCGGCGATGTTGATCCAGATTTCCGGGACCAGGACGCCCTCAAGGTCGAGACAGACGACTTCCACGCCGTTCCTCCGCAATCAAATCATGTTTCTTAAGGGTATAGCAGACGGGAAGGGGAAGGGGAATTCACGCGGCGATTATGGGGCGGCTAATATGGGGAGGATTTTCTCGAAAACGCCATGGAACATGGCCTCGGTCAACCGCCCGGTGTTGGTGTTGTAGCGCGAGCAGTGATAGCTGTCGGCGAGGACAAGCCCGCCGCCCAGATCGCCGCCCAGATCGCCGCCAAGACGGTGCATTCCGCCGTGGGCGAAGGGATGGCCGCTTTTCCTTTCCGACAGCGCCGCCAGGACGGCGCCGTGGGCGACGGTGCCGAGAGCCAGAACCACCTTCAGGTTTTTCATGGCCCCGATCTCGGCCCCAAGAAAGGTCCTACACGCCGCGGCCTCGGCCCCGGTTACCTTGTTTTCAGGCGGAACGCAGCGCACGGCGTTGGTGATCCTAACATCTACAAGTTCCAATCCGTCATCGGTTTTTGCCCCATACGTTCCCGAGGCCAACGAGAACCCAAGCAGGGTCTCATACAGCAGATCGCCGGCGAAATCGCCGGTGAACGGCCTTCCGGTCCGGTTGGCGCCGCGAAGGCCCGGGGCCAGCCCGACTATCAGCAGGGAAGAGCCTATATGGCCGAACGAAGGCACCGGGGCGTTATGCCAGTCCGGATACGCCTCGCGGTTGGCCTTTCGCAAACCGGCAAGACGGGGACACAGCCGGCAGTCCGGCCCGGGAGACAGGACATCGGCGGGGATCACTTTGCTTTCAGGCCGTTTCCAGGTGGTCTTCAACGATCGGCGATGGCAGATCGGGGATGGCGTCGTCATTGCTATCGCCGCCAATCCGGGAAATTTGTTCTTTTAGATCCATCAGGTCGACGAAGAAGTCGGCCTGGCGGCGCAGCTCGTCGGCCGCCATCGGCGGATTGGAATGCATGGTGCTGATCACCGTGACGCGAACGCCCTTGTACTGAATGGACTCGACGAGACGGCGGAAATCCCCATCGCCCGAGAAAATGACGACGTGGTCCAGCTTTTTCGACATTTCCAGGGCGTCGATGGCCAGTTCGATGTCCATGTTGCCCTTGACCTTGCGCCTGCCGGCCATATCGGTGAATTCCTTGGCGGGCTTGGTGACCATGGTGTAGCCGTTGTAATCCAGCCAGTCGACAAGAGGGCGGATCGGCGAGTATTCCTGGTCTTCCAGCAATGCGGTGTAGTAGAAAGCCCGGATCAGTTTGGCGGATTTGGCGAACAGCTCAAGAAGCCGCTTGTAGTCGATGTCGAAATTCAGGGCCCGGGCCGAGGCGTATAGGTTGGAGCCGTCAATGAACAGGGCAATACGCTCTTGAGGGTAAAAATTCATGATAAAATCCCTTTATTTCAATAGCTTTTATGAAAACAAAATGAATATAGATTACACAGTATGAGCATTTTACATTCTATACAAGTAGTTCTCCCCATTGGCCTATTCAAGAGGGAGCCTAGCGCTCACTAGCCCATGATATTGGTCGGTATCGGCGCCAATCTGCCTTCCCAGCTCGACGGCGGCCCTTTGGCGACCTGCGAGGCCGCCATCGAAGCCATGAACAAGGCTGGCATAAGCGTTGTCAGGCGCTCAAACTGGTATGAAAGCGCCCCCCTGCCGCCGTCGCCCCAACCCTGGTATGTAAACGGGGTGGCGGAAGTGGCGTCTGAGCTGGAACCAGCGGAATTGCTGGAGCTTTTACACCGAATCGAAGACGATTTCGGGCGCCGGCGGTCCGTAAAATTCGCCGCCAGGACACTGGATCTGGATCTTCTGGCGGTATCGGCGATGGTTATGGGACCGGGCGGGAGGGTGGAATTGCCTCATCCCAGGATGCACGAGCGGGCCTTCGTTCTGCTGCCCCTGGCGGAACTGGAGCCCGGCTGGGTCCATCCCCGGACCGGGCGTAAAATTTGCGATCTGATCGGAGCCCTGCCACCGGGACAGACAGCCGTCCCTTTGAAATCCCGCAGCCCTTTGAAATAAAGGGATCATTAGGCAAAAAATTATGTTCTTTATGTCTTGCCTAATGTTGCCGCGATAAATATATATTCGGTGAATCCACCCTGATTTTCCCTAGGAGACTACCGTATGGCCCGAGTTACCGTTGAAGATTGCGTCATCAAGGTTCCAAACCGGTTTGATCTGGTCATGCTGGCGGCGAAAAGAACCAGAGACATTTCCGCCGGCAGCCAGCTCACCGTGGAACGCGACAATGACAAGAACCATGTGATCGCTCTGCGCGAGATCGCCGAGGAAACCCTTGATCTCGGCGAACTGGAAGACACCCTGATCAAGAGCCTGCAAAAGTACGCCGAAACAGACGATCCGGAAGAAGACGAGATGGACTTCGACGCCATCAACCTGGAGACCGAAGCGGAACCCGGTGAAACGCCGGCCGAACCCAAAAAAGAAGCAATTGCCGGGGAAAGCTTGAAGGACATCCAGGATTCCCCTGTTTCGGATGCTATTGTAGAGCCGGATGCTACTGTAGAGCCGGATGCTTCTGTTGAGCCGGATGCCAAGGACGGCGATAAGGAGGAATAGGGGCCTGTCCCTTAAAAAAATAAAGAGGCCTGATCCATGTTACGGCGCACCGTCTGGTCATGTGTAATGCGCCGTCCTCCAACCATGCCGTCCCTGATTCAACGAATATTAATTGTTGACCAGCTTATTACCGCTTCCGGCCGGGACCGGGGAGTTGAGGCATGATCCGTCAATTCGAACTGGTTGAAAAAGTAAAGTCATACGATCCCGGCACCGACGAGGACGCCCTCAACCGCGCCTATGTCTTCGCCATGAAGGTCCACGGCTCACAGAAAAGGGCTTCAGGGGACTCATATTTCTCCCATCCCCTGGAAGTGGCCGGAATACTCACCGAGTACAAACTGGATTACACCTCCATAGTTACGGCGCTGCTTCACGACGTCATCGAGGACACCAAAACATCGTTGGAGGAAATAGAGAAGCATTTCGGCAAGGATGTGTCGCGGCTGGTTGACGGCGTAACCAAACTGACCCGTATAGAATTCCAATCAGACCACGCCAAGCAGGCCGAAAACTTCCGCAAGCTGCTCCTCGCCATGTCGGAGGATATGCGGGTTCTGCTGATAAAGCTGGCTGACCGCCTGCACAATATGCGTACCCTTCACTACATCTCCAGCCCCTCCAAACGTCAGCGCATAGCCAGGGAAACCATGGAAATCTACGTGCCGCTGTCCGAACGCATCGGCATGCAGGAAATGAAGAGCGAGCTTGAGGACCTGTCGTTCGCCGAACTCAACCCGGAGGGGCGCGATTCCATAGAAAAACGCCTGAATTTTCTTCGCAAGCAAAGCGGCGAGATGATGGAGCGCATCGTCAGTCAGCTTGAGACAACCTTGGCCGAGGCAGGCATAAAGGCCATGGTGCTGGGACGGGAAAAAAGGCTTTATTCCATCTGGCGCAAAATGCAGCGCAACGATATGGCTTTCGAACAACTGTCCGACATCATGGCATTCAGGGTAGTCGTCGATAACGTGGAAAACTGCTATAACGCCTTAGGGATAGTGCATGGGGCCTATCCCGTGGTTCCCGACCGCTTTAAGGACTACATCTCCACCCCCAAACCCAACGGCTACCGTTCGCTGCATACAGGCGTTTTCGGACCGGAACGCCAACGCATAGAAATTCAGATACGCACCCGGGAGATGCACGATATCGCCGAAAGCGGCGTCGCCGCCCACTGGCAGTACAAGCAGAACGCCGGCAAGACCGATGGCCCTCAATACCGCTGGCTACGCGAACTGCTGGAAATTCTTGAGCACGCCTCGGAACCGGAAGAGTTCCTGGAACACACCAAGCTGGAAATGTTCGATGATCAGGTGTTCTGCTTCACCCCGCGCGGCGACCTGATAAACCTGCCGAGCGGCGCGACCCCGGTTGATTTCGCCTACGCCGTGCATTCGGAAATAGGGGACAGGTGCGTCGGGGCCAAGATAAACGGACGGATGATGCCGCTGCGCACGCCGCTCAAGAACGGCAATCAGGTGGAGATCATAACCTCCAAGGCGCAAACGCCGTCGCCTACATGGGAACGGTTCGTGGTCACCGGCAAGGCCAGGGCCCGGATTCGCCGTTTCATTCATTCCCAGGAGCGCGATGAATACCTGAAACTGGGCCGTTCCATCCTGCAAAGGGCGTTCCAGGAAGAAGAGTACGAATATGCCGACAAGTCCCTGAAAGCGGTGCTCAAGATATTCAAGGTAAATTCCCCCGAGGACCTTTGCGTAAAGGTCGGTTCGGGACATCTCACCGGCCGCGAGGTGATGGAGGCAGTTTTCCCGGGCGTCAAGAAGCGCAAGGACGAGAATGTGGTGCCCCTGGCCCGGGCCCGCAAACGAAAAGACAAGAGCAAGGCCAAGGCCATACCCATAAAAGGCCTGATCGACGGCATGGCCATGCATTTCGCCGGGTGCTGCCATCCCCTTCCGGGCGACCGTATCGTCGGCATCGTCACCTCCGGCAAGGGGGTAACCATCCACACCATAGATTGCGAAACGCTGGAAACCTACGCTGACACTCCGGAACGCTGGCTCGATGTATCATGGGAAAAAAGCGACGTCCTCGACATCCATGTCGGCCGCGTCCACATGACGGTTCTTAACGAACCTGGATGTCTTGGCAACCTTTCGATGGTAATAGCCAAGAACGACGGCAACATATCGAACCTGAAGATCACTCACCGCTCCACCGACTTCTTCGATCTGTTGATCGACATCGAGGTCCACGACGTGAAACACCTGACCAACATAATAGCCGCCCTTAGGGCGACCCCGGTCATCAACTCGGTGGAGCGGGCGCGGGGATAGGGAAAATGGACTTGGCCTGTATCAGCCGCCGGACGGCGTGGAGGATTATTTTGTTAAACCCTTCTCCGTCAGGGGCGGTTTGACATATATTCACGCCATGTTTCACCGACGTCAAAAATCGCCCCTGCATGGGCGCATCAGGGATTTCATCTGGCCCCGTTCGGGATGGAACCGTTCGTCCAGATACCTGTTTCACAGGGTCGTCAGGCTTTCCGGATCGCCTTATTCAGTGGCCGCCGGTTTCGCCTTCGGCGCCGCCGTCTCGTTCACCCCGTTCGTCGGCCTTCATTTCATTATCTCGGCTATCCTGGCGTGGTTGTTACGGGCCAACATAATCGCCTCGGCCATCGGCACGGCGGTGGGCAACCCGTGGACCTTTCCGTTCATATGGTATTGGATACACACCCTGGGACAATGGCTTGGCGCTTCTCACGAGGATTACAATTTGGTGGATTCAGACTACAGCGGTTTTTTCGGCAGCCTTATGGACGCGACACTCAGTCTGGACCTTAATTACCTATTTGAAACCGCGTGGCCGGTCTTCTGGCCCATGTTGGTGGGCGGCGTTCCGACCGCAATAGTCGTCTGGTTCGCCTTCTACATCCCTTTGAAGCCGTTGGTTTCAGCGTATCAATCACGCCGCTGGCGGCGGACCGAAAAAACGGAACAGGGCCGATGAGCATATTGAGACTGGGTATAAACATCGATCACGTCGCCACCATCCGCAACGCCCGTGGCGGCCTTCATCCCGACCCGGTGCGCGCCGCCAAGGTGGCGGT
>JAZFTA010000099.1:0-2356 GCA_036446415.1 Rhodospirillales bacterium
AGGCTTCGAGACGGGCCTTCGGCCCTGCTCTTGGATGAGGCTTCGACAAGCTCTCCGATGAAGTCCCGTGTCACGCTCCCCCTATAAACGGCTGGATTTTCCACCACCTTCCATGCTATGATTGCGTTGTACACAATGTAAGCAGACGTATTAGTCAAATAAGTACAGGCATGTTATGAGCACCACATCCATGACTTTTCGCGCCCAAGAAGAATTGGTGGAGCGGTTGGAGCGCCTGGCCAAGGCCACCGACCGGACCAGGTCCTGGCACATGGAAAAGGCCCTGGCCCGGTACCTCGAGCTTCAATCATGGCAGGTCGAACATATCCGCCAAGGACTGGCCGACATGGAGGCCGGGAGAGTAGTCGGCCACGATCGCGTCGAGAGTTGGCTGAAAAACTGGGGGACCGGCCGGGAGGGCGAACCGCCTCTATGAGCTCCCCTTCCGTGAGGCCGCTTCCATGAAAATAGTCTGGTCCGAAACGGCGGTCCGCGATTTAGGGGAAATCCGCGCCTACATCGCCGAGCACAACCCCAAGGCGGCTCACGGCACGGCCATGGCGATTATCCAGGCTGCGAACAGGCTGGCCGATTTTCCGGCCAGCGGAAGAATGGGGCGCATAGCCGATACGAGGGAGCTTGTCATCGCCAACCTGCCGTTCATATTGCCCTACACGGTGAATGACGGCGAAGTCGTCATCCTGGCGGCCTTTCATGAAGCGCGGAAATGGCCCGATAAATTGTAGCCCCCTGCCCATCTCCCCCTACCCCGGCCACACGGCATTGGGATTGGACTGGAAACGGGGGACTTTATGATTTATCAATCCTGTCAGACTGCCTTAATGAACGAGTGTGATATTAAGGCTAGCGGGTAGGGGAAAATGATGGCGATTTCCGAAATGGAGGACGGCCAGGAGGGAGGCGATCCGGCCCCGGCGGCCGGCCCCGGCGATAAAGGCGCCGGGGAAGGCGGTGGTGAAGTATCGCTTGATGAATTGGATCACAGGGTGCGGGGCATCATTGGCGAGGTCATGAAAGTGGATGAAGTGGCCCGCCAGATCGCCAGCGTCGCAAAACAGACCAACCTGCTGGCCCTCAACGCCCGCATAGAGGCGGCGCGGGCCGGTGAAGCCGGCCATGGTTTCGCCGTCGTCGCCGGCGAGGTCAAGGACCTGGCCGGTCAGACCGGCGTGGCGACGGTCGAGATCGAAAAATCGGTGACCGAACTTTCCGGCGCCGCCAACCGCCTGGCGGGATTTATCCAGGATGGCGAGGACGGAGCAATCAGTAACGACATCAATCAGGAAATCCTCAATCTGGTCACCGAAATAGAGAAGGTCGGCATCGTCTCGAAACGCATCGACGAGGTCGCCAACGAAACCAATATGCTGGCCTTGAACGCCACCATCGAGGCCAACCGCGCCGGCGACGCCGGCCGGGGCTTCGCCGTAGTCGCCGGCGAGGTCAAGGTGCTGGCCGGACAGGCCGCCAGCGCCACCGGAAGCATCAACGCCTCCCTCGACAAGCTCAACAAACAGGCCGATGAGCTGGCCGAACTGATTTTCGATTCTTGAGGATAATCCTTGTAAATACCGGGACCGGGAAATGGCCGGCAGGAAAACCGATCAGCGTAAAGAGAGCGACAGACGTTTCGGCAGAGGCACCCGGAGCGGCTTTGAAAGACGCCTCGACAACAGCCAGTGGAAGGCCCTGGAAAAACGCCAAAGCAAAGACCGGCGCGGCGACAAGCCGAGGCGCCAGGATGTTGACCGGCGCCGGGAACCCGGCCGGGACGGTTAACCCGGCCCCTCTATTTGCGCCCCGCCCCTTGTATGGCCTTACTTGAACTCCTTGAACCCGGTAATGCCCCGTTTCTTTACCTCATTGAGCTCCTCCACCGCCTCCTTCAGCCGTTCCACCAACTTGGCGTAGTTCTCGGACTGAGGGTCGACGGAACCCCGGACGCCCCGGACCCGGATTTCCAGTTCGCTGACCAGTGAGAAGGAGACCGCGGCGTGCGGGCGGCTGGCTTCCTCGGCGAACCCGTGGATGTCCTTGATCACCTCGCGGATCGAACGCTCGGAGGCGCGCTGGCGGGCCTTGACGCGGATGTCCTCGAGCTCTTCTTTCTGCTCGGGGCTAAGGCCGTCGACGCGGCGGCGCACCTCGCCGGCCAGAAACGAGATCAGCCTGATCTGGTCGCGGCTTACCCGGCGCCCCTTGCCGTCGGCGACCTTCAGCTTTTTCGACTCGCGTTCGATGGCGCCGAGCAGGCCGGCCTCGGTGGCGATCTCGCCGATGTCGAGCCCCTCCGGCGGGGGCAGGATGTTCCCGGGCGGCGTCATTTTCTCATCTT
>JAZFTA010000100.1:0-2067 GCA_036446415.1 Rhodospirillales bacterium
CTTGTTAAGTATGGCCTTAAGGATGGCGGCTTCTTTCTGGACTGTCACACGGCATAATGTTTCAAACCTCTCATCCTAGTATTCCTGACCCAACCCGGGAATTTAGCCAGGCGGAATTATCGAAGGCCGTAACACTCCACCAACTCGATCTTGCCCTTGCCCTTGACCTCGACCTGGCCCAGCGAACGGCCCTCGCACTCGTCCTGGACCTGGAGCCAGGAATCGTAGGTCATCACCACTGTTCCCGGCTCGCCGGGAACAGTCATGCGGGACGCCGTGTTGACGGTGTCGCCCCAGACGTCGAACTGGTACTTCTCCTTGCCGACGATGCCGTCGATCTTGTGGATGCGCGCCTTGTCGACGTTCCTCTCGGTGTCCTGGCCGGTCAGCATCAGGATGGGAACGGCCTTGTACTGGGGCACGGTGCCGTAACGGATGCGCCGGGCCAACTCAAAACCGTCCATTTCCGGCATCTCGATGTCCGAGATAACCAGGTCGATGGGGGTTTCAGAGCTTTCCAGAAGCTCCAGCGCCTCGGCGCCGTTGGCAGCGGTGATAACCGACTCGACGCCGATTTTTCCGAGAATACGGGTCACGAAGCGGGCCGAGAATTCCTCGTCCTCAACGACCAGCACTGTGACGGATTTTAATGCGTTGTAGTCGTTCATGGCGCGCCTGCCCAATTGCCAAGCCTATAAATCCCAGGTTGTCGCAAGCTTACTCTTTCCCTATGGGCTTGGAAAGCCACGCGCAATCGGCCGTTCAACCTGATCGGGCTTGATGTTCGATAACCCGCCAATAAGAAGATAATCTGGATTGCGGAGTTTGCTTTGAGCCGCCTGACAGACAATATTTCGGATCGCCTCTGACTTCCGCCTTTGGCTAACAAGAGACATCTTTCAGCCGATAGCACGATGACCGCTTAGGAGCGGCAAGCGGACGTTGCGGGGCTGTTCGCAACCTACCCCCAGGGTCCTCCCAGGCGCAAGCCCGCCATTTATGAGTCCATGACCTAAAGGGCCTTGATGTTGCTTTTGATTACCTTGCTAAGGGAAACGCCCAGCCTGTCGTCGGTGACCACCACTTCCCCCTTGGCGATCAGGATGTTGTTGGCGTAGAGGTCGATGTCCTCCTCGACCATGCGATCCAGCTGGACCACCGCGCCACGGCCCAGTTTAAGCACCTGGTTGATCGGCATCATCGCCGTGCCCAGGACCGCGACCACGTCCACGTCGATGCCGTAAACCGCGTCCAGGGATTCCTGATCATTGGCGAATTCGGCTCCCGGCTGGGAGGTGGGTTTGGAGCTGGAGGATTTTTTCTCCTCCTCCTCCATCAAGGCCGCCGCCATATCTATGTCGTCGTCAGCCATGTCGATTTCCTTCAATACTAAAATGGTACTCCGGTTCAGCACTTTAGTCCATCACAGCGTAAGCCGAAATGATTGACGGGTGATTAATGAAGGCGGGCGCCTAATTCCCGGCCAGTTTTTCCTCGGCCCTTTTCCCGGCCCCCGAAGGCAGTGGCTGGGTGGGATCCTCGATCCAGGCGGCTATGTCGCGCCACACCGTCTCGCCCTGCAGGTCCCTCAGCAGCATGTGATAGCCGGCCTCGTAAAGGGCCACCTTCTGGCGCTCCCTGGCCGACGGGGGCAGGGCCTTTAGCATCCGGAAGGTCGGCTCAGGCGGAACGATCTCGTCATGCTCGCCATACAGTATGAGGGCCTTGGCGGCGAAGTCCCCGGAAACGGCCAGCGCCGCGTCCATCAGGTTGGTGACGCCGTAAATGGTGTCGATACGGGTCTCCTTGATGATAAGGGGATCGCGGCCAAGGGCCAGCAGCATCTGGCGGTTGTCGGACGGCTTGATCTTGAGGCCCTTGCCGGTCAGCTTCAGCCACCCCACGGTGTGGGCGCCGATCCACAAAGCCGCCGTCTGGTACCACGGCATGGTGGCCCGCCCCCAAACCGCCGGTCCGGCCAGTATCACCCCGTCGACGGTGGGCCGATCAGTTGAGGTCATGGCGACCATCGCCACCGCCCCGCCCATGCTGGCCCCCAGCAGGTAC
>JAZFTA010000101.1:0-11849 GCA_036446415.1 Rhodospirillales bacterium
CCCTTACATAATTCACTACAAGAATTATGGTAATATAATATTTAGGGACTTTTTCTAACCTTTACAATTCCAATTGTGTTGTAAGTTTTCCGCTATTTCGTAAAGGTTATTCAATTAGGTCATGGACTCATAAATGGCGGCCATTTGCCGACCCCCTTCAGGGCGCGGTTATTTTGCCCACTGGACTTCGTCGTTTCGTCGGTCATGATGCTTTGGCGTCAATCCCTCCTATCTCCTTGCCAGTGAACAAAATAACACGCGTCACAGTCGCCGCCATTTATGAATTCATGACCTAACAATATTTCCCCCCTATCAACATATTGCGGCTGACCGCCCGGTCGGCTTTGGCCCGGTCTATGTTTTCGTCCCTGATCCGGTAGCCAGGTGGATATTGGCGAACACACGAGGGTCCTGGCCGGGCCCTCGCTTGGCTTCCACCCTACCTAGTGGATGGAATTTATCTCAATCAATGAGTCCCGAGCCCGCTTTATTGAATACCCATAAAATTTTTATTGATAATGCGAGGCGTTCTCAGCTAGAATATGGTCTAATTCCTGGGTGTATTCCTTTTTAACGAGCCATGCGGCCCTCTCGACATGCCTTGTGGCCAAGAAAGAAAGAAACAGACGGATGAAAAAAACACCGGCAAAAATTCTATGCGCCGCATTGGCGGCGGCGGCGTTATGGGGAGGTCCGGCATCGGCGGCCGGGGAAGTTAATCTTTATTCATCCCGCCAACCCTTTCTTATGGACCCTCTGCTCAAGGCTTTCTCCGAAGAAACCGGAATCAAGGTCAACATGGTCTACATCAAGAAGGGGATGCTGGAGCGGATCAAGGCCGAAGGCGCCAATAGTCCCGCCGACCTGATTTTGACTTCCGACATCGGCAATCTGAACAATCATCTGCGGGCCGGGCTTCTTCAAGCGGTAGAATCGCCCATCCTAAGCGCCAATATCCCGGCCCAATACCGCCATCCGGACGGCTTTTGGTTCGGCCTGACGACGCGGGCCCGGGTGATCTTCGCTCACAAGGAACGGGTCAAGCCGGGCGAGGTGAAATCATACGAGGACCTGGCGGCGCCGCACATGAAAGACCGCGTCTGCACCCGCTCGGGCAAGCACGTCTACAATGTTTCCCTGCTCGCTTCGATCATCGCCGCCAAGGGCGAAGCCGCCGCCGAGGCCTGGGCCAAGGGAGTGAAAGCCAATCTGGCCCGAAAACCCCAGGGCAACGACCGGGCTCAGGTCAAGGCCGTATTTCAGGGTGAATGCGACGTCGCGCTGGGCAACACCTATTACATGGGCAAAATGATGACCAACGAGAAATCGCCCGAACAAAAGGATTGGGCGGCGGCGGTGCGAGTCGTTTTCCCCAATCAGAACGGGCGGGGCGCCCACATGAACATTAGCGGGACCGGGGTGACGAAAAGCGCCAGGAACAAAGATAACGCGATCAAGCTGATCGAGTTTCTTACCGGCGACAAGGCGCAGAAGATTTACGCCGAGGACAATTTCGAATATCCGGTCAAGGCCGGGGTGGCGCTGCATCCCCTGGTGGCCGCGTGGGGAACGTTCAAGGCCGACGAGGCTTTTCTGTCCAACGTCGCCCAGCAAAGAACACTGGCGACCAGGATCATGGACAGGGTCCGGTTTGATAACTAGCGATCTGGATCAGACATATGGCGACGGCGGCAACGACGGCAAAAATGGCGGAAGGCGCGACCAAGGTTTCCTTGTCATGGCTCAACGTCTGGACTCTCGGCACCGTGATGATCGCCATGATCGTCGTATTGCCGATCGCCGCCGTTATTTTCATCAGCCTGACCCCCAGCGACGACATCTGGCAACATCTGGCCTCGACCGTGCTTCCGCTCTATATCAGCACGACGCTGCTTCTCATGATCGGCGTCGGTCTTGGGACCCTGATCATCGGCGTCGGCACGGCCTGGCTGGTCTCCATGTGCCGGTTCCCGGGCAAGCGCATCTTCGAATGGGCCTTGTTGCTGCCGATGGCCATGCCGGCCTATGTGATCGCCTATCTCTATACCGATATTCTGGAATACGCCGGTCCGATCCAGGCCTTCCTGCGCGAGATGTTCGGCTGGACGACCAAGCGGGACTATTGGTTCCCCGAAATCCGCTCGCTGGGCGGCGCCATCTCGATGATGACCCTGGTTCTTTATCCCTACGTCTATCTTCTGTCCCGCGCCGCCTTCATGGAACAGTCGATCTGCGTTCTCGAAGCCAGCCGGGTATTGGGGCGGGGACCGGTGCGAAGCTTCTTTTCGGTCGCCCTGCCGCTGGCCCGGCCGGCCATAATTATCGGCGTTTCACTGGTGCTGATGGAGGCCCTCAATGATTTCGGCACCGTCGACTTTTTCGCCGTCAGCACCTTTACGCTGGGTATCTACGATGTCTGGCTGAACATGAACAATGTGGCGGGGGCGGCGCAACTTGCCACCGTGTTGCTTATCTTCGTCATCTTTTTGGTTCTCGCCGAACGCTTCGCCAGACGCAAGAAACGCTTCCACCACACGACGACGAAATACAAGGCCTTGCCGGGCTATCTTCTTGAGGGACGGGCCAGGACATTGGCCACGCTTGCCTGCGCCCTGCCGGTGATTTTCGGCTTCGTCCTGCCGGCCGGCGTTTTGACGGGATATTCCTTCATTCATTTCGAGACGGCGATGAATGCCGATTTTCTCGTCTACGCCTTCAACAGTTTCTCGCTTTCCGCCCTGACCGCCGTGCTTGCCGTCGCCATCGGCATTTTCATGGCCTACGGGGTGCGGCTCAGGAACGAGCGGCTGTTGAAGGTCATGGTCCGCCTGGCCAGCCTGGGCTACGCGGTCCCCGGCGCGGTTCTGGCGGTCGGCGTTCTGGTGACCCTGGGGACGGTCGACAACAGCATCGACGCCTTCATGCGCCGGACATTCGATATCTCGACGGGCCTGCTGTTCAGCGGCACCATCGCGGCAGTGACCTTCGGTTACCTGGTCCGTTTCCTGGCGCTGTCTTTCGGCAGCGTCGAGGCCAGCCTGGGAAAGGTCACGCCGAACATGGACGGCGCCGCGAGAAGCCTCGGCCACGGGGCGTTCAGCACCTTGCGCAGGGTCCACATGCCGATGATCCGCGGCAGCTTGCTGATGGCGTCGATGATGGTTTTTGTCGATTGCATGAAAGAACTTCCATTGACGATCATCCTGCGGCCATTTAATTTTCACACCCTGGCTACCTTTGTTCATCAATACGCTTCCGACGAACAACTCGGCGAGGCATCGCTGGCGGCGTTGTCGATCGTCGGCTTCGGCATCCTGCCGGTGATCGTACTTAGCCTTGCGATCACGCGTTCGCGGCCGGGCCATGGCAAGGAACAGGCGCAATGAAAGGACTCCATGTTTTCGGTCTCAGCCACGCCTACGGTGACAATCAGGTTTTGAACAACGTCGGCCTGATGATCCCGGCCGGCGAACTGGTCTGCCTGCTGGGACCTTCGGGATGCGGCAAATCGACCCTCTTGCGTCTCGCCGCCGGCCTCGAAAAGGTGCAGAAAGGGACCATCGCCATCGACGACGTCACGGTCGCCACTCCGAAGATGCACCTGCATCCTGAAAAGCGCAGCATTGGCCTGATGTTTCAGGACTACGCCCTGTTTCCCCATCTGAGCATCATCGGCAACGTGACCTTCGGCCTGTTGGGGATGGCGGCCGACAAGGCGCGGAGGCTGGCCATGGATATGCTCGATCAGGTCGGCATGGCTTCCCACGCCGACAAATACCCGCATATGCTGTCGGGTGGCCAACAGCAGCGCGTCGCCCTGGCCAGGGCGCTTGCCCCAAAACCGAAACTGCTGCTTCTCGACGAGCCCTTTTCCGGCCTCGATACCAACATGCGCCAGACCATCCGCGAAGAAACGCTGAACGTGCTCAAGCACAGCGGAGTAGCCACCCTGATGGTCACCCACGACCCGGAAGAAGCCATGTTCATGGCCGACCGGATCAAGATTATCGGGGCCAACGGCACCATCCTGCAGGCCGGACGGCCGCACGAGATTTATTACCATCCGAATCATGAATTCGTCGCCAAGCTGTTCGGCATGATGAACCATTTCGAAGGTGTCGTTTTGGGCGGCCGGGTCGAGACCCCCTTGGGATCGATCGCCACCGACCTGCGGGAGGGATTGGCGGCCCAGGTCCTGATCCGCCCCGAAGGGGTGATCCTGGAATCCAACGGCAACGGCCCGGGAACCCTGGTCGAAGTGACCTCGAGCCAATTGCTGGGCCACGACAATATTGTCCGCGTGCGGCTCAACAACGGCGAAGGGGAAGAATTATACGTTCGCGTCCACCACACCTTCGAGGTCGAGTTGAAAAAGAACATCTCGGCCAGGGTTGATCACGAATACGCCTTCGTTTTTCCCCTGGATGAAGAACTGGGAAACACCCACGCCATGGCGCCCGATCCCGCCGTGGTGGAGCCCAAAGCGGCGATCGCCGAGTGATGGGGAGCCGTGGGCCGGCATTGTTTCCCGGCCTTCCCCAATTAGTGATCGCCCGGTTGCGTTACATTCGGGTATACACCGGATGATCTCCGCAGCCTCTTTGGGGGACGCGCAAGCTTGAGGAGAAGCTGAAATGGTAGAACTTTCCGAGACCTACGTATTGGAATGCGAGGAGTTGGACAAGGATCACCGGCGTCTCGTTGAAATGGTCAATGAAATCACCGACAGGCTCGATAGCGGCGACCCCGTGAACTGTAAAGGCATGGTCCTTGAATTCGTCAATTTCGCCAAGGGTCATTTCGGCCGCGAGGAACAGTTCCTGACCAAAGTCGGCTACCCCGATGTCGGCAAGCACCGCGAGCATCACAGACAGCTCGACGAAAAAATGGAACACATTGTGGAATTCGCCGAGTCGGCCTCAGTCAACGAAATGGCGCGCGAAAGCCTGAAGAAGGAACTGGTTTTTTTCCTGATGGACGACGTGATTACCACCGACCTCGACTTCAAGGCGTTCATCGGCCACGGGCAGGACTAAGAGTCCGCTGGCGTTCGGAGAGTTCCCAGCCAGTGAAGAAACTCAGCCGTTCAGCATCGCCCCCATCCCTTCCCGCGGCTCAAGGCCGTTATTCATTTCCATAGCGTCCGCGCCCTTGTCGCTTTTGCGGCGATCGGCGCCCAAGTATCCGTGCGCTCTGTGGCGGCGGCGGTCGGGGCCGAAGTAGCCTAACGCCCCCTTCACCCGGACGAATTCCCGGGGCCGTTCAATTATGGCCCGGATGCGCGAATAGAGGGACTTGGGCGATATGGGCTTGGCGATATACTCATGGATCCCGGCGTCGCGGGCTTCCATGACCCGGTGGGTCTCGGTGTGTCCGGTCAGCATGATGATGGGAACGAAGGGATTGGGGCTGTCCGAGGCGGTCCTCACCATCCGGGTGAAGTCGAGGCCGTCGAAGGGGTCCATGTTCCAGTCGCAGATGACGATGTCGGCGTGAAAGTGCTGCAGCTCCTTGAAGGCTCCGGCGCCGTCGTCGGCCTCGGTAACATTCCTCACTCCCAGGGTGTTCAGAATGGTCCGGACCAGAACGCGCATGTGCTTGTTGTCGTCGACAACAAGGAAATTCAGTTTTTCCAGATTGTAGGCTTTATCCGCCATCGCTCAACTCTTACGGCCTGGTCTTATTGTCCGGTCCGCCGCGATCCCGCAAGGCGCCGTCCCGGAGTAGATTGTCAAGGTTTCAACGCGTCTTTACAATCACATATAGGAGATTTTGGAATAATTACAATATGATTCATAAAGTAGTCAATAGGTGCGGTCATATATCTAAACGGCGGGCAAAACTTTAGCGTGATTTTTCCATGCTAAGGTTATGTAATGACAAGGAAAAACCGAGGCGGCGATGGAGCGCATCTCAGTGAAGTATAAGTGCGGGAGGATTTCCCCCTTGGCGCCGACATCGAGATGGATTGAGCCCTATTTCACCGTCGCCGTCAGGCTAGGTTGGTCTCGAAATATTCCCGAATGTATTTGTTGGCGGACTCCCGGAAGGGCCGGGCGGCCCATGGCAGAAAGACCAGGATGCGGAGCCCCCTGTCGAAGACCTCCATCTCTCCCGACAGCTTGAACCCCTTGACCTTTCCGGAAAACGAGAAACGCTCGTCGGTGCGGGTGAAGTCGAGTCCGCCAAGCAGATCGTCCTCGGTGTCCTTCGCCGCGAACAACCGCTCCAGCCTTAAAACGGCTTCGTCCAGCGTCAGCTCGTGTTCGATTTCTATTTCGGCGTCGGCCAAGGTGCGGCCTCCCTGCTCACCTTGTTTTTTTCCGCGCGAAGTCCTTGAGCCGGCTCGTTAAGTCCTGCGCTTTGGCGACGGCGTCCGAAGCAATTTCAACGACTACGCCCAATCCGAATGCGTTGACGATCCCGTCCGCCAGGTCTTCGACGGGGATGTCCTTGGGTCCGAACTGCCCCTTGCCCAATGCCTTGAGAACCCCGCTCTGCAGGTCCTCTACATGGATGCCCGCCTGGTCCGGATTTTTCTCTTTGGCCGGCTCGTCCTTTTGGGCGGTGTCCGGTTTTTTATCTTTGGCCGGCTCGTCCTTCTTGGCTTCGGATTCCGTCTCTTCGACGGGGTCTGTTGTCGCCATGTATTCCCCTCCCGTGTTGTTGGCTTCTCCACCTGATCTTTCCCAGGCAACTTAAAGATCGATGCGATTGTAGCCCAAGCCGCCCAGACGGGAAACCGAAAATCTTATACCAGCCTGTATCAGCTATACTGCGCCCCTCAGGTGCGAAACGTATAAGGAGAGAATTGATCGCACATTTCCTCCATGGTCATGGCGAAGGGCTTCGACGGCGGGGACTTGAACGTGGAAACGCTTACCGCCTGGGAAGGCCGGTTGATGGTCTGGGCGCCGGCCGGGTTGGAGATGATCATCTCGTTTGTCGAACCGTCCTTCTCGGCCATAAGCGCCGCCGTGGTGGCGCCCTCGGCGTCGACTATCAGGCCGCTGGCGGCGCCCCGGATGCCGACCCTCGCCGCCGGCGTGGTCACCACCATGGCTGACGCCGCCTCGCCGGCCGGGCCGCTGACGAAGGTAAAGGCGCCCTGAACCAGCGACAGCGTCGCCGAGGCCGCCTGGGTGGCCGGGTCGAGGGCCGTGCCGTCGAGGGACAGGCGCCCCTTTTCGCCCAGCGAGAAGGCGCTCTCGTCGGCCAGAATGACGCCGACCGTCCCATGGCTTTCGGTCCTGAGCACATTGCCCTTAAAAACCGGAGCGCCGTTGGAACAGGCTTCCATGGCGCCGTCGCCATGAGTCATCTGGACCTTGCCGGTCACCGTATCGATGTGGCCGATGGGTTCGCCGCGGGCCGCGGGTTCGGCGGCGGCGTCGGGATCGGGGTCCAGCGGTACGGCGAGCCGTTTCGCCAGTTCGGCGGAGATCATGGCGCCGTTCTCCGTCATCAGGGCGGGCGGATCATCCAGTTTGTAGTAGCCCCGTATTATCACCGACTTGCCGTCCTCTCCGGCCAGCACCAGATGGAGGTCTTTTAAAAAAAACCGGGCCCGCAACACCCACGAGCCTCCGGGTATCTTCATCGACTCGCCGGCGGCGGCCTTAAGGGTCAATGGTTCAAAGCCGCTGGCGGATGCCGGGCCGAGACCGGCCGAAGTATCATAGCCAACTGATTTCATGGAAAAACGGTCCTTGATGAATCACCCGGATTACTCCGGGGCGGCTCCCGGCGCGGGGCCGGTCATGCCCAAAAACGGCTGCCGGATGGCGCGCCGATTCAGATCTTGGCGGCGACCGTGTGGACCAGAGGCAGTTTCCAGGCCTTCCTCAGGAGCACCGCGGCCACGCCGGCCAGCGAGAGGGCGAGCACCGCGAACGCCGAAATGCTGAAAATCGACTTGCCGATGCCCGGCAGATGCAAGGCCATGACGGCCAGGACGCTCCATATCCAGATGACCAGTCCCTGCCGGGCATGGAAGTATACGAATTCATCGTCCTTGTTCATCGTCAAGGGAACGAGGCAGAGGATTCCCAGGTAACTCATCGCCGCCATCACCGAGGAGCGGACTCCGGCCTCGCCGTGAACCATATCTTTTGCCATGTGTCTGTTACTTTCCTTAAAATTTGTCCGATGCCGTGGGCCGTCCAAAGGCCGCCGCTTGCTATCTTTCGGCGAGAATGTCCGCCAGTTCCAGCTCCTCGTCGGATTGCGCGTTCTCAACATTGCGGCTTCGGATGTAGCCGTAGACCGCGGCGGCACCTACGATCCCTAGGATCACCGGCCCCCAGCCGCCGAGGCCAAGGCCGAGCCCCAGCCCCTTGCCGGAGAAAATGGCGCTTCCCGCGGTTGCCGCCTTGGACCCCGCCGCCGTCTTGGCGGTCATTCCCTTCAAGGCCGACGCTCCCTGTTGCGCCATCAGTGCTTGTGTCGTTGCCATCGATTGCCTCCAGTGACTATGGATGGACTGATTGGCCCTCCCGTTTCCGAGGGCGGCATTTGAAAAGCATGGTTGCGGAAATCATTGGCTTTGGCAAGCCCATGTTTGCTCTTAGTGGCCTGTTTCGTTTTTGCCCCCTGGATTATGTCACATCAGCCCCCCGAATTGACACCCTTGACGTAAATCCAGCCAAGGCAGGGTTTATCAAGGGGCCAAGGGGAAATTTGGTATTGTTTTGTCCTTTTTAACTTGTTAAAGTTCCATCTAAATATAATGAGGCGGTAAGGCTTTACGATCATCCCTGAGGGGGCTACTACCATAAGGGTCTGCCGCACTGGGTTAATGGACAAGGGAGGAAGCCAATAATGTATCTTCTAAAGATCGAACAGGCCGCACAGGCCTCTAAGATACCTTCGCTTATCGGGAAATCCTTCACCGTCGGCAAGGTTTCCCCGGTCGGCGACGGGATCAACAAGTGGCTGGTCCTGCAACCCAACTCGGCGACGGGTTCGGCGGCGGCCAAGGGAACGGTGATGCTGAAAGTTGAAGGGGGACGGCAGTTGCCGGCCCTGGTCGGCAAGACCGTGACCGTGGGCAAGTCTCCTGTCCTGGGAGCGACCGGGACCAAGTGGCTGGCCCTCCATCCGGGCGCCGCCATGGCCAAGGGCGCGGCCGGCGTCGCTGGCGCCGGCGCGGCGGGCAAGGGTTCGCTGGTAATGAGCGTCAACGAGGCCAACGGCCAGCTTCAGGCCCTGACCGGCAAGACCTACATGATCGGCAAGGCCCCGGTGATGGCCGAAGGGGGTAAGAACATGCTGGTCCTCAACCCGGTCGCCGCCGCCAAAGGATCGGCCGGCGCGGCGGGCGGCAAGGCCGTCCTCGCCAAAACCGCCATCGCCGGCAAGGCCGTCGGCAAGACGATGGCGGTGGGAACCGCCGTCGCCGCCAAGGGAACGGCGGCGAGCGGCACGATCTGGAGCGGAACCGGGCTCAGCCTGGGGCTGGGGTTGGGTCTGGGCTCCTTGGGGCCGGCCCTCCTGGTGGCCGGCCTGACCGCCGGTGGCTACTATCTCTACTGCCAGCAGCAAAAGTCGGCGAGGAACGATGATGCCGTTGAAGGCGATCTCGAGGAAGCCGCCGCCTGACGGGTTATTTGGTAAGTGGGCTATGCAGAATCTTAAGAGAAAATCTTAAGAGAAAATCTTAAGAGAAAATCTTAAGAGAAAATCTTAAGAGAAAATCTTAAGAGGAGTTATTGAAATGGCTGTAAATGAAATAACAGCGGCAAAAGCCGCGGCGCCGGTGGCCCAGGCGGGAGCCGGATTCTTCATGCCAGGGATGGAAATCGAGGGCGAGGCCATGACCGCCAAGGGCGCCGCCGCAACCAAGACCTTCGCCGCCGGCAAGGCGGGCGCCGCCAAGGGCGCCCTATCGGCAAAGGCGGCAACGGTCGGCAAGGGGGCCGGTATCGCCAAGGCCGGCTCGGGCGGGGCGTTCTTATCGGGCAAGGGACTGGGCCTGGGAGCGGGCCTTGGGCTCGGCGGCTGGGGACCGGTCATTGTCGGCGCCCTCGGGGCGATTGCCCTTTATGCCTACCTGAAGAGCCGCCAGACCGGCGGCACCGATATCGACCAGTCGGAAACGGACCTCGAAATAAAAGAGGCCTTGGAAAACGATCCCGAGGCGTCTCCAGCGTGACCCGCCTTGGACGGCTTTAAAACATCCAGGGTTCAGGAATCAGAATAAGGAATGGAACGATGGCGGATTTGACGTTGCACACTAAAGGGGACCTGCGGTCCCGCATGATGGCGGTGATGAGTTATCTGGGAATTCTATGCTTCGTGCCCCTGTTGAGGAACGAAGACGACGAGTTCGTCTATTTTCACGCCAAACAGGGATTGGTCATCTGGATGTGGGGCGTCCTCGGTGTCTTCTCCATGTATCTGCCGGGCATCGGCAAGTGGATGTTCAGTTTCACCCTCATGGCGGTGATCGCATTCTCCGTTATCGGCCTGGTCTCGGCGCTGTTGAACCGGGCGTGGAAACTGCCGCTCATCCATTCCATCGCCGCCCATATTTGAGCATGGCGCCGGCTGGCGCCGGGTTGCCCGCCGCCCGCCGGCGGACGCCCCGCCGTCCTTCCCCATTGATAATTTACGATGAGTGCATCTGAACGTCCGATCGAGGACCGGCATCGCAACGCGCTTTACCTGCTGGCCGCCGTGTGCACGGTCTTCATGACCCTGGCGGTGGCGGTGCAGCCTCTCTTCCTGCGCAACGTCCTCAACGTTTCCTTCGAATACGCCGGCGTCGTCAACGCCAACGTCCAGGTGGTCACCGAGGTTCTGGACCTGGCCTTGATCCTGTATCTGGGCTACCTGTCGGACCGGTTCGGCCGCGTCCCCATCGCCGTGATCGGCTTCCTGGTCGCCGCCGGCGGGGCGCTGCTGGCCCCGCTCAGCCTGCAATTGGGCGCTCTCCTGGGGGTCGGCGGCATGGCCTTCTATTACATGACGCGGATCGTCATGTCCCTGGGGACCGGCGCCGTGTGGCCCCAGATTTCGACCCTGGCCGGCGATTTCACCAGTTTCGAGAACCGCCCGCGGCTGATGGCCAATACCGCCTTCATGATGGCCCTGGGGGCCACCCTGGTCTACGCCGTGCTGATGCAGATTCCGCGCCATGCCGGGATCACCGCGGTCATGCTGCTGACCGCGGTGGTGGCCCTGGCCGGCGCCTGGCTGGCAAGGAAATGCCTGATCGACGTGGCCCCCCGGCTGAAGGAAAGGAACATTCCCTGGAAACGGGTCCGCGACCTGGTGGCCGGCGACGAGCGCCTGCGGCTCAGCTTCGCCGCCGCCTTCTTCGCCCGCGGCGACATGATCTTCGTCGGTTTGTTCGTGATGTTGTGGTTCGTCTATTTCGCCGACATCGTCGGCATCGGCCAGGAAGAGGCGGCGGCCCACGCCGGCGGGCTGATCGGACTGGCCGGGTTCATCGTGCTGGCGTCGATTCCCGTTTGGGGGCGGATCATCGAACGCTTCGGCCGCGTCCCGGCCATCGTGACGGGAATGGCGCTGTCGGGCATCGGCTTCGCCCTGATGGGATTTGTGGTCAATCCGTTCGATTGGTTCATCTACCTGCCGATAGTGCTGGTGGCCACCGGCCAGGCGGGGTGCCTGGTGGCCCCCCAAGTGCTGACCATCGACCTGACGCCCAAGGAGATTCGGGGCTCCGTCCTGGGGGCCTTCAACGTGGTCGGCGGAATTGGAATTATATTTTTCGTCCAGGTGGGCGGCGCCCTGTTCGACTCGGTCGGACCGCATGCGCCGTTCGTGTTCATCGGAATGGGCAACCTGCTGCTTACCTGCTACGCCCTATGGGTCTGGCGGGG
>JAZFTA010000102.1:0-4051 GCA_036446415.1 Rhodospirillales bacterium
CCAACGGCAAGCCGATCATCGTTCCTTCACAGGATATCGTGCTTGGTCTCTATTATCTCAGCATGGTCCGCGACGGCGACCCGGGCGAAGGCATGGCTTTTACCGATGTCGGTGAAATCCAACAGGCCCTTGATGCCGGCGCGGTCACCCTGCATGCCAAGATTCAGGCCCGCTACAGATCGGTCGATCAGGACAACAAGCCGATTACCACGCGGGTCGAGACGACGCCGGGGCGCATGCTGATATCGGAGGTTCTTCCCAGACACCCCAACGTTCCGTTCTCCTTGATTAACACTTTGATTACCAAGAAAGAAATCTCGAACGTTATAGATATCGTCTATCGCTACTGCGGCCAGAAGGAAACGGTCATCTTCGCTGACCGTGTCATGGGCATAGGCTTCTCTTACGCCTGCAAGGCGGGCATTTCGTTCGGCAAGGACGATTTGGTGGTTCCCGATAATAAGGATCTGCTGGTCAAGAAAACCGAGGACAAAGTCAAGGAGTACGAACAACAGTACCAGGACGGTCTCATAACCCAGGGTGAAAAGTATAATAAGGTGGTTGACGCCTGGTCGCACTGTACGGATCAGGTGGCCGACGAAATGATGAAACGGATTTCATCTCCCGCTAAGGGGGAACCGGTTAACTCGGTTTACATGATGGCCCACTCCGGGGCTCGGGGATCATCGGCCCAAATGAAGCAATTGGCTGGTATGCGCGGCCTTATGGCCAAGCCTTCTGGCGAGATTATCGAAACTCCGATCATTTCCAATTTCAAGGAAGGCCTGAGCGTTCTTGAATACTTCAACTCAACGCACGGAGCGCGCAAGGGCCTTGCCGACACGGCCCTGAAGACCGCTAACTCGGGATATCTTACCAGGCGTCTGGTCGACGTAGCCCAGGATTGCATAATTATTGAATACGATTGCGGCACCAATCAGGGCCTTGCGGCGCGAGCCGTGGTCGAAGGCGGCGATGTTATTTCCCCGTTGTCGGAACAGATACTTGGCCGGACAGTCGCCGATAATGTGGTTAACCCGGCAACCGGCAAGACCATAATAAAGGCTGGCGTACTGCTGAATGAGGAAGAAGTAGCCGTTGTTGAGGAAGCCGACGTTGAAACAGTCAAAATCCGCTCGGTCCTTACCTGCGAAACGCGTGGCGGCGCCTGTGGCGCATGTTACGGCCGCGATCTCGCCCGGGGCACAAAAGTTAATATCGGTGAAGCCGTAGGCGTTATAGCCGCCCAATCCATCGGCGAACCAGGCACCCAATTGACCATGCGCACCTTCCACATTGGCGGCGCCGTGCAGCGTGGCACCGAGCAGTCAAAGGTCGAAGCCTCCAGTGACGGCAAGATCAGCCTTCGTAACTGTACAACGGTGAAAAATAGTGAAGGCGTTCATGTGGTTATGAACCGGAATACCGAACTTATTCTGCTCGACGAGAAGGGCCGTGACCGGGCCCGTCACCGTATTCCATACGGCGCCAAACTCCTGACAAAGGATAAGGATAAGGTAAAGATGGGTGACAAGTTGGCCGAATGGGATCCCTATACGCTTCCCATCATTACTGAAAAGGAAGGTATCGCCAACTACATGGACCTGGTCGAAGGCCTATCAATGATTGAGAAAATGGATGAAGCTACCGGCATCGCCAGCAAAGTGGTAATCGACTGGAAGCAGCAGCCCAAGGGTTCCGATTTAAAACCCCGGATTACGCTTCGAAACAAGAAGGGCGAGGTCCTGACCCTGGCTAATGGGCTTGAGGCGCGTTATTTCATGTCCGTCGACTCCATTCTTTCGGTCGAAAACGATCAGGAAGTCCACGCCGGCGACGTGCTGGCCAGAATTCCCAGGGAATCGGCCAAAACCCGTGATATCACCGGTGGTCTGCCCAGGGTGGCGGAGCTTTTCGAGGCCCGCAAGCCAAAAGATTACGCCATCATCAGCGAGATCGAAGGGCGGGTGGAATTCGGCAAGGATTACAAGAACAAACGACGCATAATAGTCACCCCCACCGATCCCAAGCGGGAACCTCACGAATACCTTGTTCCAAAGGGCAAGCATATAAGCGTCCAGGAAGGGGATTATGTCGAGATAGGCGATTCTCTGATGGATGGTAATCCGGTTCCTCACGATATTCTGAGGGTGCTTGGCATAGAGGCCCTGGCGTCCTACCTGATTTCGGAGATTCAGGACGTCTATCGCCTGCAGGGCGTGAAAATCAACAACAAACACATCGAGGTTATCGTCCGCCAGATGCTGCAGAAAGTGGAAATCACCAATCCCGGCGATACCACCTTACTGGTCGGCGAATTGGTGGACCGCCTTGAATTCGAGGAAACCAACGAGAAGACCAAGAAAGAAGGCGGCAAGAAGGCGCAAGCCCTGCCCGTGCTGCAAGGCATTACCAAGGCCAGCCTGCAGACCCATTCCTTCATTTCCGCCGCTTCGTTCCAGGAGACGACCAGGGTGCTGACCGAGGCCGCGGTTTCGGGCAAGGTGGACAAGCTGGTCGGCCTCAAGGAGAACGTCATTGTCGGACGCCTTATCCCGGCGGGAACTGGCAGCGTAATGAACAGGCTTAGGGACCTCGCCACCGCCAGGGACCAGGAAATGTCGGAAATCATGGCCAAGGAGCAAGAGAAACTGGCGGCCGCCGCGGCCAAGGCCGAGGAAGAAGAGACAAAAGCGATAGAGAAAACAGCGATAGAGAAAACAGCATAACCTATTGTAATAAAATGATTAAATTTAATTGCCGGGGAGCCGTTCATTAACGGTTTCCATATTGCATTCACACCCTGGTGAATTCTGCTGGAAACCGCGGAAAATGTGCATTGTTTTGCTTGACGGGGCGATTACGCCTGAATAGTATCCGGCCTTCTCCTCAGGGGTTTGGTGGTGTGCCGTCCGGCTCAGACGCATTCCTCTTCGAGATTTGGAAATTTTGAACCATCGCCCCGTCCCGGTGGCTGGATAAAGCCGCTGGGTGAAGGCGTGTTTGCCCCTTATAACGGGGCGCGGGTAACCGGCGGAAGGGCCGCCGATATGTGTTTTTGGCTGTAAGTGAGACTTCTCGATGCCGACGATTAATCAATTGATTCGCAAGCCTCGCAAGAGGCCGGGAGGGCGCAACAAGGTGCCGGCCCTGGAATCGTGTCCGCAGAAGCGCGGCGTTTGCGTGCGCGTTTACAAGACGACCCCGAAAAAGCCGAATACGGCGCTCCGAAAGGTTGCCCGCGTACGTCTCACTAACGGCTTTGAGGTAACCAGCTATATCCCCGGAGAAGGCCATAACCTGCAGGAACACTCGGTAATCCTGCTCCGCGGGGGGCGCGTTAAGGACCTCCCGGGCGTGCGCTATCACGTAATACGGGGCACCCTGGACACCCAGGGCGTGTCGGATCGCCGTCAGCGGCGCTCCAAATACGGCGCCAAACGGCCCAAATAAAGGTTATTTAAGATTATGTCTCGACGTCACGCCGCGGAAAAACGCAAGGTTTTGCCCGATCCCAAATATGGGGATCTGGTTCTCGCCAAGTTCATTAACTGTCTGATGCTGGCCGGGAAGAAGTCGACCGCCGAGAGAATCCTGTACGGCGCCTTCGGCATCATCGAGAAGAAGTCCGGCCAGGAGCCGTTGAAGATTTTTCTAGAAGCGGTTGATAACGTAAAGCCGTCCGTGGAAGTTAAATCCCGGCGCGTCGGCGGCGCCACTTATCAGGTTCCGATCGAGGTCCGCAATGACCGCAGGCAGGCCCTGGCTATCAGGTGGATCGTCGATTTGTCCAGGGGGCGGTCGGAAAACACCATGACCGAGCGTCTGTCGGGAGAACTTATGGACGCCGCGAACAACCGCGGGGCCGCCGTCAAGAAACGGGAAGACACCCATAAGATGGCGGAGGCCAACAAGGCCTTCTCCCATTACCGCTGGTAGTTCCCAAGGCATTTAAGATCATGGCCCGCACAACCGAACTCAACCTGTACCGCAATATAGGCATAATGGCCCACATAGACGCCGGCAAGACCACTACCACCGAGCGGATACT
>JAZFTA010000103.1:0-4458 GCA_036446415.1 Rhodospirillales bacterium
GAGGCGATCTTCACCGGCTTCGAAGGCTCAATCAAACGCATGCGCGAAATAATGAACCAGGCGCGGGGGATCAACTGATATGATTATCGGCATCGGCACCGATCTTTGCGACATCCGGCGCGTCGAAAAGACTCTGAAGCGTTTCAACAAACGTTTTGTCGAGCGCGTTTTCACCGAGGAAGAAAGGATGACCGCCGCCCGGCGGGCCAATCCGGCGGCGGCCTATGCACAACGCTACGCGGCAAAGGAAGCCTGCGCCAAGGCCCTGGGAACGGGATTGCGCCAAGGCGTTTTCTGGCGCGACATGGGGGTAGGCAACCTTGTAACGGGCCAGCCTTACCTTACTCTTACCGGCGGCGCCATGAGTCGGCTTGAGGCATTGACGCCGGACGGCATGAAGGCCCGGATAGACCTTTCCCTAAGCGACGAATTTCCCATGGCCCAGGCGGTGGTCGTGATTTCGGCCGTGGCGGCGTGATAATTCCCGGATGAAATCGACACGCCTTGACAGGGGCCGCCGGTGCTGGCTTGATCGGGCTGGTTCTAGGAAGGGGATTCCCTTAATTATTATCGTTATAACAATCGGTTAGTGGTTTTAATGGACCAAACGAAAAGCTCGGGTTTTGTCGAAACCATAAAGACCATCTTCTACGCTGTGCTGATCGCGCTGGTGGTGCGCACCGTCGCCTACGAGCCTTTCAATATTCCTTCCGGCTCGATGATTCCGACGTTGCTGGTCGGCGACTACCTGTTCGTTTCCAAATTCTCATACGGCTACAGCAAGTTTTCCCTGCCGTTCAGCATGCCGCTGATACCGGGGAGGATTTTCTTCACCGAACCCGAACGGGGAGACGTCGTGGTCTTCAAGCTGCCGACCGACGAAAGCACGGATTTCATAAAAAGAATCGTCGGCCTGCCCGGAGACAAAATCCAGCTTGTCAACGGAATACTCCACATCAATGGTACGGCGGTGAAACGGGAACGGGTTGAGGATTACATCGTTCGCGGCCCAGGCGGCAGCATTAATAGGACGCCGCGCTACGTGGAAACCCTTCCCAATGGGCGGAGCCATTATATCCTCGAAAATAGCGATAATTCCCCTTACGACAACACCCCCATATACTCCGTCCCCAAAGGACATTATTTCGCCATGGGCGACAACCGCGACAAATCAAGGGACAGCCGCTTTTTAGACAAGGTCGGCTTCATCCCCATAAAAAACCTGATCGGGCGGGCCGAGTTCTTTTTCTTCTCAGTGAACGGAGAAGTATGGGAATTCTGGAAGTGGCACTGGTCTATACGCTTCGACCGCATTTTCACTGGCATCGAGTGAGTAGCCCTAGGGCCTGTTTAAAATTAGGTTGTGGCGCTGGTCGCCCACGATTGGCACGATTTTAGTATCGAGAACGCAGGACATGTTGAACATATTCAAGGACGAGCGACGCGGAATCGGGCCAAACGTGGACGATCCGTCCCGGACGGGGCGCATTTTACCGCAGGACGGCGTCGCGGAAGGCTTGTGGTGGATTGGCGCCACGGCGCATTCCGCTCCTAGCCGGCGGAAAAATGCGCCCCGCCAGCACCGCAACCTAATTGTAAACAGGCCCTAATGTCTGAAGGCCCATCCGGTCGGCTGGAAAAATCCCTGGACCATGGCTTCACCCGTCCGGAACTCCTGAAACTGGCCTTGACCCATTCCAGTTCAAACCTCCACCCTGACGGCAGGATACTGACAAACGAACGCCTTGAATTCCTTGGCGATAGGGTATTGGGACTGCTGGTGGCCCGGCTTCTTTACGATAGCTTCCCAGGCGAGCAGGAAGGCGCCCTGTCGCGCCGCCATACGGCCCTGGTCCGGCGCGAGGCACTGACCAGGGTCGCCGAAAAGATCGGTCTTGGCGGCCATATAATTATGTCGGCCAGCGAAGAGGAAACCGGCGGACGCGAAAACCCCGGCCTGCTGGCCGACGCCCTCGAGGCGGTGATCGCCGCGCTGTTCATGGACGGCGGCCTTGAGGCGGCGGACGCCTTCATCCGCCGCTATTGGGAACCGATCATGAAAGAGAACCAGACGCCGCCGACCGACGCCAAGACCGAACTTCAGGAATGGGCGCAAGGACAAGGGATGGAACTGCCGTCATACCGCGAGACCGGCCGTGAGGGACCTGATCATGCTCCGATCTTCTTCGTTGAAGTTTCGGTTGAGGGCCATCCTTGCGTCACTTCGTCGGGCTCCTCCAAACGCGCCGCCGAACAGGGAGCGGCCAAGGCCATGTTAGGACAGATCAGGATGAAAAAGAGTGGCAAATAAGACCCGTTGCGGTTTTATCGCCATCGTCGGGGCCCCCAATGTCGGCAAATCAACGCTGGTTAACCAGCTTGTCGGGACCAAGGTCTCCATCGTATCGCCAAAGGTCCAGACCACCCGCGTGCGGGTCCTGGGCATAGTTGTCAGGGACAATAGCCAGCTTATTTTTATCGATACCCCCGGCATTTTTAAGCCGCGCCGCAGGATTGATAGGGCAATGGTCGCCGCCGCCTGGAACGGGGCCGCCGACGCCGACCGGGTTGTTCTACTAGTAGATAGCGCGATTGGCATCGACGATGATACCGGCCGCATTATCGAACAGCTTAAAAGCCACCGAACCGAGGCCCCAAAGGCTGAGAGGGAAAAGCCTATACTCGCTCTCAACAAGACCGACAGGGTAAAAAAACCGAAACTCCTGGAATTGGCCTCTAAACTGAACGAACAGGGTATTTTCGAGGAAACCTTCATGATATCGGCCCTCAACGGCGAAGGGGTGGACGATCTTGCGGATTATCTCGGCCGCCAAGCCCAGGAAGGCCCGTGGCTGTATCCCGAAGATCAGATATCGGACATGCCCCAGCGCCTGCTGGCCGCCGAGATAACCCGCGAAAAGCTTTATCTGCAATTGCGCCAGGAACTTCCTTACGCCGCCACCGTCGAAACCGAGGAATGGGAGGAAAGGAACGATGGCAGCGTCTCCATCCGCCAGGTCATTTTCATAGAACGCCCGTCACAGAAGGGAATCGTTCTAGGGAAGGGCGGCAAGCGCATCAAGGCGTTGGGCGAGGCGTCGCGCCTGGAACTGGAGGAGATATTCGAGCGCCGGGTCCATCTGTTCCTGTTCGTCAAGGTGCGGGCCAAATGGGGAGACGATCCAGAGCGTTACAGAGAATGGGGCCTTGATTTCAACGCCTAACCATCTGGAAAGTCGCGACTTTCCAAAAGAGGCGCTTTATCCTTGCCGTTTAGCCGGAAATTCGAGCATACTTGATGGCAATACATAAAATAAATAAGTTTAACGACCGCGCTTAAAAGTTACGGTTTTGTTTTCTAGGGGGTGATGGAGGGGATGAAAAGGGGAGTTCTCCTGGTTTTCAGTGCTTTTATGCTTGGCGCCTGCGCCTTGCCGATGCCGGTCCAGATCGCCTCATGGGCCTTGGATGGCATTTCCCTGCTGGCCACCCAAAAATCCGTCGCCGATCACGGCATTTCGTTTATTTCCCGCAAGGACTGCGCCATGTGGAGGGTAATCAAGGGCGAGGAATTGTGTATCAGCGACGACGCCGGCATCATCGCCGTCGCCATGGCCGACGGGGAAACGGCGGAATTGACCTCATTCGAGACGGCCTCGGGCCCGCAAGATGAAGAAAACGCCAATGATTCCATTGGCTTGGCGGATCCGGTGCAAGTTGCATCCATCCCCTCACGCCAATCCCCGGCTTCGTCTAGTTCCCTCCCCGACGAAGTTCCCGATTCGTCTTTCGCGCCTTCGGAACCGGAAGTAATGGAAGCTAAACCGGTGTTGCCCGAGGATCTATACCCCGATCCGTCGGAATTCGCCGACGCCTGGGCCTTCATGCTCGCCGCCTCGTCGAAGCCGGAGCCGGAAACTTTGCTGGCGGCGCCCACCAAGGCGGAAGAGGAAATTCAGACCAAACCCCAACCGCCCGTCCCCGTTCCAGCCTCCGCCAACATCGTATTGGCCAGCTATACCGATGCGTTCCCCCCCGCCACCGCCTCGGACCCGCCCCTGGTAAGGATGAAAAGCTTCAAGGTTTCGGCATGGCTTCCCATGAAACCAGCCCATGAGCCCAGCCTGATTGATTTCAATGAGGCGCTTTTAGCCATCAAGGGGAAACCGCCGAAGGCGGTCGAACGCCTTGAAACCCAGGCAAAAACATCAGATCCGCCAGCTATGAAGCGGGCCAGGGGGATTCAATCCGGCCTTTATTTGGTGATCGGCAGTTTCTCCAAACGCGATTCCGCCCTTCGTCAGGCCATCAAGCACACAGGCCTGGAGCCCAAGGTGGTGGTGTCCAAAATGGATGGCGGCGAACTTAGCCTAGTGGTCGTCGGGCCATTCAAGTCCGAAATGAGAAGGAATTTGCGCTCGAAGGTCAGGAGGGCGGGAATATTCGACGCCTGGGCGG
>JAZFTA010000104.1:0-5852 GCA_036446415.1 Rhodospirillales bacterium
TTGAACGTGATCAAGGCTTCCAAGACCATGCTAAGGGACACCATCAGGCTTCTCGAATAGCCGCCCCGAGCATGTTCCAGGCTTCTCGAATAGCCGCCCCGAGCATGTTCCAGGCTTCTCGAATAGCCGGTCCGAGCATGTTCCAGGCTTTTTGGCCTGTTAAATAAAATAAAATCAGGAGTAATAAAAAATGCCGACTCCCGCCCAAAACATCGCCAATGTGGCGGCCGCCTATCGCAATGCCGCCAAGGGAGGCGCCGCCACCGGACTCAACGCCCGGGACAACCCGCCGAACAGCGATTTCGCCAACCTCGTCAAGGGGGCCATCGAGGAGGCCGTCAGGATCGGCGAGCAAAGCGAGAGCATGTCGATCAAGGCGCTTAACGACAAGGCCGACCTCAATCAGGTGGTCACCGCCGTCGCCGAAGCCGAATTGACCCTGCAAACCGTGGTGGCGGTCCGCGACAAGGTCCTGGAGGCTTACAAGGAAATCATCCGGATGCCGATGTAGGGCATGTGGGGCATGGGGAGAAAGCGGCCATGAACGAGGCCGAAGTCCTGGAAGTCGGACGCGAAGCGTTGGTCGTCGTGCTGAAAACGGCGGGCCCCATCATGTTCGCCGGTTTGCTGATCGGCCTGACCATCGCCTTGTTCCAGGCCCTGACCACGATCCAGGAAATGACCCTGACCTTCGTTCCGAAAATCCTGGTCATTTTCCTTTCCATTATCATGTTCCTGCCGCACATGATGACGACGGTGATAGAGTTCGGCCGTCAGTTGTTCGACCGAATGGCGACGCTCGGCTGAACGGCCATGCTGCAGGAGTTTCTCAGCCTCAATATTTTCAATTTTTTCCTGGTCTTTTCGCGTGTCGGAACCGCCGTTTCCCTGTTTCCGGGGTTCAGTTCCGTCTATGTCAACATCCGGGCCCGGCTGGTCATCGGTCTTGGGGTCAGCCTGGCCGTAATGCCGTTCGTGGCGGCCAGCCTTCCCGAAATGCCGGCGGCGCCTTCGGACCTGGGCATTCTGATAGCCGGCGAGGTGCTTATCGGCGCCTTTTTCGGCGTCATAACCCGCGCCTTCATGGCCTCCCTGCAGACCGCGGGAACGCTGATCGCCTATTTTTCATCGATGGCCAACGCCTTGATCCAGGACCCCATAGTCGAACAGCAAAGCTCCCTGTTCGGGGGTTTTCTGACCACTGTCGGCATCGTAATTATTTTCGTCACCGATACCCATCATCTGATGATACGCGCCGTGGCCGAAAGCTATGGTCTTTTCGTGCCCGGCCAACCGCTGGTTACCGGGGACTTTTCGGAAATCGTGGCGCGCCGGGTGGCGGACGGCTTCAAGCTTGGCGTTCAGATGTCGTCGCCGGTGATCGTAACCGCCATCACCTATTATCTTGGTCTGGGCCTGCTGACCCGCCTGATGCCGGCTCTGCCGGTCTTTTTCTTCGGCCTGCCGATCCAGGTGTCGATGCAGATATCCGTATTTATGATCACCTTTTCCAGCATGATGCTGGTGTTCATGTCGCGTTTTGAAGAGGGGCTGACCTCCTTCCTGACGCCTTAACGTATGAATTGGGCGCCCGATGGCTGAAGAAGACAAATCACAAAAAACAGAAGAACCGACGTCGCGAAAACTCGCCAAGGCCAAGCAAAAGGGCCAAGCCCCATCTTCCATGGAAGTGAAAAGCTGGGCGATCCTGCTCGGCGGCACCGCGGCCATGGTTTTTATGGTGCCCGGGATCATGACCGATGTCAGAATCGTGGCCATCAGGTTCATCGAACAACCCGACGCCTTTCATACGGATTTCAACAATCTCAGATTAGTGATTGCCAACGTTATACTTGAACTCGGCATCATTCTGTCGCCGTTGCTGGGCATGTTGGTGATACTGGCCATTACCGCCAGCGTCGCCCAGACCGGGCTGATATGGGCTCCGGAAAAAATAAAACCGGATATTTCCAAGATTTCATTGCTCAAGGGGTTGAAGACCAAGTTCTCGTTGAGATCGGTCGTCGAGTTTCTAAAGGGGATATCCAAGCTGTGCGTGGTTTCGATCGTGGCCTTCGGATTGGCCATACCGATGCTGGACGACCTGGCCCTTGTGCCGCTGCAGGAAATCGTCCAGTCACTTGACCGCATTCATATAATCGCCATCCTGCTTATGTCGGGAACCGTTGCGGTGATGACGGTCCTGGCCTTCCTCGATTTCCTTTACACCAAGCACAGCCACCGCAAACAGATGATGATGAGCAAGCAGGAGGTCAAGGACGAGAACAAGCAGACCGAAGGCGATCCCCTGGTCAAGTCCCGGATCCGCCAGTTGCGCATGGAACGCGCCCAGCAGCGGATGATGCAGGCGGTTCCCGAGGCCGACGTGGTGATCACCAACCCGACCCATTACGCGGTCGCCCTGGAATACAAGATGGACGACATGCAGGCCCCTAAACTGGTGGCCAAGGGCGTCGACAACCTGGCCCTCAGAATCCGTGAGGTCGCCGAGGAAAACGACGTGCCGGTTGTCGAGAATCCGCCGCTGGCCCGCGCCCTGTACGCGGCGGTTGAACTGGACGAGGAAATCCCCGAAGAACATTACAAGGCGGTGGCCGAGGTCATCGGCTACGTCATGAGGCTTAAAGGCGACATGCCGATGCATGACAATCAACAAAGGGCCGGCGGGCCGGAAGGCTTGCCAGGGCCTTGATGAGGCTACGTCCTGGGGCGAAAATAGGAATGAAACAAAAAACCGCCCGAACAGTATTATAATAGAGCCGGATAAGGAGTCCCTTTGAAAGCCCAGGAAAGCAATTCCCTACCCTTATCGCTTTTCGCGGCGCTGTCGCGCCCGCCCCCGGCGGCCTGGGCGGCCGGTGTCTGCGTCCTCGCCGCCGCCGCCCTGGCGGCCTGGCGGTATCAGGCGCCGTGGTTGGCCGGCGCCTTGGTGGTCCTGGCCGGGGCGTCGTCGTTGGGGGCCTATAAGTCAATCTCGCGGATGGGCCGGGACGGCTACATTGCCTCCCTCCTGCTGGCCGCCACCGAGGAGAGCCCCAAGGCCCGCCTCATCACCGACGCGGCCGGCGGCTTCGTCTACGCCAACCCGTCATTCCACCGTCTGTTCGCCATGGCGGTGTCGCTGGACGCCATATCGGGGATCGTCGAGGGGCCTGAGTCGGCCGATGATTTCAGGCGCCTTGTGGCCAGCGCCCGGGCCGGGGTCCCGGCCGAGGCCGAAATAGCCCTGCGCCTGCCGCCCGACATTACCGAGTGGCTGCGCATCTCGGTCCAGCCCCTGCCGGGCCGCCGGGGATATGTGATGTGGCGGGCCGAGGACATAACGGCGGACCGGGAAATGGGGGCCGTCCGGCGCCGCGAGGAGGACATGCTGGCCGACTTTTTCGATTACCTGCCGGTCGGCTTCTTCTCGGTCGACGCCGAGGGCCGCTTCATCAGCGCCAACCGCACGCTGGGCGAATGGCTGGGCGTCGACGCCGACGAACTGCGCTTCCAGGGGCACTTGTTCTCCGACTTCGTGGTCGCCGAGGAAAGCGCCCCGCCGCCGGGCCGCGCCGACAATCCCGGGACCTTCGGCGAAGTGACGCTGAGGGCCACCGACGGGCGCACCTTCCGGGCCGCCCTGGCCCAGTCGGAAAAGGTCGACGACGAGGGGGCCATGGTCTACAGCCGCTCGGTCCTGCTCAGGAACCTGTCGTGGCGGGACGGCGGCGAAAGCTCATCCCAGGGCCTGGTCCAGCGCCTGCACTGGCTTTTCGACGAGGCCCCGGTGGGGGTGGTGCTGCTTGATCTGGGCGGCAACGTGGCCGACTGCAACCGGGCCTTCCTCAAGCTGCTGGGCCTTCACCGCGAGGCGGTAAAGGGCCATCCCCTGACCGAATTCGTCAACCGCGAGGACCGGGCCGACGTCGGGGCCCAGCTTTCCAAGGTGGTGATGGGGGCGGTCCGGGCGGCCCATCTCGAGGTCCGCATGCCGGGCGCCGGCCAGGGCGAGTTGGCGGCCTCCATATACGCCAGCCGCATCGAGGACGCGGCGGGCGAGGTTTCCGGCCTGATCCTCCACTTCATCGACACCACCGAGAAA
Source organism: Rhodospirillales bacterium (assembly GCA_036446415.1). Classification (GTDB taxonomy): domain Bacteria; phylum Pseudomonadota; class Alphaproteobacteria; order Rhodospirillales; family 2-02-FULL-58-16; genus JAZFTA01. Next base: position 4,106 of record JAZFTA010000104.1, read on the forward strand.
AAGCACCTTGAGGTCCAGTTCACCCAGTCCCAGAAGATGCAGGCGGTGGGCCAGCTGGCCGGCGGGGTGGCCCACGACTTCAACAACCTGCTGACCGCGATGATCGGTTTCTGCGATTTGCTGCTGGAGCGCCACGACCTGGCCGATCCCTCGTTTTCCGACATCATGCAGATCAAGCAGAACGCCAACCGGGCCACCAACCTGGTGCGCCAACTGCTGGCATTTTCCAGGAAGCAGACCCTGAAGCCCGAGACCATCGACCCCAACGAGGCGATATCCGAGCTTTCCCACCTGCTGGGCCGGCTGATCGGCGAGAACATCGAGCTGGTGATCGAGGCCGGCCACGATCTGGGCTACATCTTCGTCGACCGCGGCCAGTTCGACCAGGTGATCATCAACCTGGTGGTCAACGGCCGCGACGCCATGCCGGGCGGCGGCGCCCTTACCATCCGCACCGGCGCCCTCTCCCTGACCGAGCCCATGCATCGCGGCGCCGGTTTGGTGGCGGCCGGCGAATACGTCCTGGTCGAGGTCACCGACACCGGCCAGGGCATAGCCCGGGAAAACATCGAGCACATCTTCGAGCCATTCTTCTCGACCAAGGAGGTGGGCGAGGGGACCGGTCTTGGCCTGTCCACGGTTTACGGCATCATCCACCAGACCGGCGGCCATATCTTCGTCGACAGCGCCCTCGGCGAGGGGGCCACCTTTTCCATCTATCTTCCCCGCTACGCCGAGGGGGATGCCTTGCTCCTGGCAAAAACGGATATGGAAACCGGGGAGCCCCAGGAAAGGCCGGCCCCGAAACCGGCAACCGATGACGCCGATCATCCCGCCGATAATCCCGCCGATAATCCCACTGAGGACCTGACCGGAACGGGCACCGTGTTGCTGGTCGAGGACGAGGACGCGGTCCGCATGTTCGCCACCCGGGCCCTCACCAGCAAGGGCTATCATGTGCTCGAGGCCGGCGACGGCGAAGAGGCGCTCGACGTCATCAACGGGGCCGACGAGGCCATCGACCTGATCATTTCCGACGTGGTGATGCCGGGCATGGACGGCCACACCCTGATCCAGCTGGTCCGCCAGGAGTTCCCCCAGGTCAGGGTCATATTGATGTCGGGTTACGCCGAGAACGTGGTCGCCGCCGAGATCGAGCGCGACCCGACCATCCACTTCCTGGCCAAGCCGTTCAGCCTCAAGGACCTGGCCGGCAAGGTTAAGGAGGTAATGGAGGAAAGTGTGGTCTGAAAGGCCAAGCCCTTGAAAATGTGAGGAAAACCCGCCCCGATTGGCCATAACCTGGGTAAAAACCTTATCATTTCTTATCATTATATGTAATCTCTTATCATTATATGTACTCCCTCAGACGCCGGGCGTCGCTCCGCTCCTAGGCTCCGCCGCATAAGCGGCGACGCCCTCGGGGATGGGGGTGTCCCCCAAAACCCTCATAATATTGCCGGGGGGATACCCCCCTACCCCCGGGCGCGCTTGCCTCAGGTCCGATGAAAAGCGTTTCATCGGACCATCGGATTGCACTTCCTCACCCTGAGGAGGCGCGAAGCGCCGTCTCGAAGGGCGCACACAAACAAGCCAACGCACTGAAAATGCTTGGATTTTTCATTCCGCCGCCGGCCATGAGTGGCTTCACGGACCAACAGCGCGTATTCACAATGTCAAAGAGCGGTTTGGCGACAATCCGAACATAGCACAAACATCCCGGAGAGTCAATAAATGAATTAGCCAC
>JAZFTA010000105.1:0-5094 GCA_036446415.1 Rhodospirillales bacterium
CGCCGGATTTTTAAATGAGATAAAAAATGGAAAGTCAAAACATACGCATCCGCCTGAAAGCGTTTGATCATCGTGTTCTTGATCAATCGGCTCTCGAAATACTGAATACCGCCAAGCGGACGGGAGCCAATGTTCGCGGCCCGATTCCGCTGCCGACGCGTATTGAGCGCTTCACGGTTCTGCGTTCGCCGCATATCGACAAGAAATCCCGTGAACAGTTCGAGATACGCACTCATAAAAGACTCCTCGACATAATCGATCCGACACCCCAGACCGTTGACGCGTTGATGAAGCTGGATCTGGCGTCCGGGGTCGACGTGGAAATTAAGCTCTAAGGGCGGGAATTATTATGCGAACCGGTCTTATAGCCAAAAAGCTAGGCATGTCATCCGTTTTTGGCGGAGACGGAACCAGGTTTCCGGTTACCGTGCTTCAGGTCGAGAATTGCCATGTGGTGGCCCAGCGCACCGAGGACAGGGACGGATATAACGCGCTCCAGCTCGGGGTTGGCTCGGCCAAGGTGAAGAACGTGACCAAGGCGATGCGCGGCCATTTCGCCAAGGCGAAACTCGAGCCCAAGCGCCGGTTGGCCGAGTTTAGGGTCAGTTCCGACGCCATGGTGGATGTGGGAACGGAAATTACCGTAAACCATTTCGTGGAGGGTCAGTTTGTCGATGTGGCCGGAACCTCCATCGGCAAGGGGTTCGCCGGCGCCATGAAGCGGCATAATTTCAGCGGACTCAAGGCCTCTCACGGCGTTTCCGTCAGTCACCGTTCGATGGGGTCCACCGGCCAGTGCCAGGAACCGGGCAAGGTGTTCAAGGGCAAGAAAATGCCGGGACAGATGGGCAACGAACGGGTGACCGTCCAGAACCTTGAGGTCGTGGCGACGGATTTAGATCGTGGCGTCATCATGATCAAGGGCGCGGTGCCTGGCGCCAGGAACGGTTATGTCATGGTCTATGACGCGGTTAAAAAAACGTTGCCTGATGGCGTTCCCTTCCCGGCCGGCGTTCCAGGAACCGCCCCCACTAAGGACGATGGCGAGGAAGTTTCGGATGAGGCTCCCCAAGAGGCCGCCCAAGAGGCCGCCGAGGAAGAGGCGCCTGCCGAAGAGTCCGCCGCCGGCGAAGGCGATGCAAAAGATGACGAGGCGAAGGAATAGCCGGCCATGAAGTGTGACGTCATCAGCATTGAAAACAAGAAAGTCGGGAACATTAACCTGGATGAGGCCGTTTTCGGTCTTCCATTACGGGCCGATATTCTGGACCGGACGGTTAACTGGCAGTTGGCCAAGCGCCGGGCCGGGACCCACAAGACGAAGGGGCGCAGCGAAGTAAGCGCCACCAAATCCAAACCCTTTCGCCAGAAGGGCACCGGACGCGCCCGTCAGGGCACCACCAGGGCTTCGCAGATGCGCGGCGGTGGCGTCACTTTCGGCCCCCTGGTCCGTAGCCACGCCCACAAACTGCCCAAAAAAGTACGCAAGCTGGCTCTTAAGACAGCCCTATCGGCAAAGCAGGCCGAAGGCAAGCTTGTGGTTATCCAGGATGTGAAGCTGAAAAAGCCTAAAACCGGCGAGCTTTCAAAGCGATTGAAGAAACTGGGCTGGAATTCCGCCCTGGTAATCGACGGCCAGGTGGTGGACGCGAATTTCGCCCGCGCCGCCGCCAATATCGTCGGCTTGAATGTTTTGCCGAGCCAGGGAGCGAACGTCTACGACATTCTTCGCTCCGATACCCTGGTGTTGACCAAGGACGCCGTTGAAAGGCTCGTGGAGCGTCTGAAATGAACAAGTACCTGGAAAAGAACATCAAGCTGAGCAAGGGCCGGATTTACGAGATTATCCGTTCGCCCATCATTACCGAAAAGGCGACACTTCTTTCGGAGTTCAACCAGGTAAGTTTCCGTGTTCCCCTGGACGCCAGAAAGCCCGAGATAAAGGCCGCTGTCGAGGACTTGTTCAAGGTCAAGGTCATGGCCGTCAACACCTCGCGCCAGAAAGGCAAGGTCAAGCGGTTCAGGGGCAAGTTGGGCAAAAGGGTGGATACCAAGAAGGCGATCGTCACGCTGGCCGAAGGCCAGTCCATTGACATCACCACGGGGATTTAGGTAATGGCGCTGAAGCAGTTCAAACCAACGACTCCCGGACGCCGCGGTCTGGTGCTTATCGATCGTTCCGAATTGTGGAAGGGCAAGCCCGAAAGGTCTCTGACCGAGGGACTGCGTAAAAAGGGCGGGCGCAATAATGCCGGGCGGATAACGGCCAGGCGCCGTGGCGGCGGCCATAAGCGCCGATACCGCGTCATAGACTTTAAGCGTAACAAGTTCGACGTCGCGGCGACCGTCGAGAGATTTGAGTACGACCCCAACCGCACCGCTTTCATCGCCCTCATACGATATGAGGATGATGAACTTTCATACATTATCGCCCCGCAAAGGCTGAAAGTCGGCGACACCGTGGTTTCCGGAGAAAAGGCCGACATAAAGCCGGGCAACGCATTGCCGATGGCCAATATCCCGGTCGGCACCATTATCCACAATGTGGAAATGAAGACCGGCAAGGGAGGCCAGATCGCGCGTTCAGCCGGCGCATATGTGCAACTGATCGGCAAGGACCATGGATATGCCCAGCTGCGTCTTGGTTCCGGCGAGTTGAGAATGGTTAGGGCTGAATGCATGGCGACCGTCGGCGCGGTATCCAATTCGGACCAGCAGAACATCAAGCTTGGCAAGGCCGGCCGCAAGCGCTGGCTGGGCAAACGTCCTTCGGTCCGCGGCGTTGCCATGAATCCGGTGGACCATCCCCACGGCGGCGGCGAGGGACGCACCTCCGGCGGCCGCCATCCGGTTACCCAGTGGGGCAAGTCCACGAAGGGCAAGCGTACACGCAGCAACAAGAAGACGGATGCGCTGATTATGCGCCGCCGTTACAGCAAAAAGTAAGAAGGAGGGCTTTAGTGGCTCGCTCCGTATCAAAAGGACCATTCGTCGACAACTTCCTTCTCAAGAAGGCGGAAAACGCGCGCGCCAGTGGGCGTAACGCGGTGATCAAGACCTGGTCCAGGCGGTCCACGGTTCTGCCACAGTTCGTGGGACTGACGTTCGGTGTCTACAACGGCAGGAAATTCGTGCCGGTCCTGGTTACCGAAGACATGATAGGACATAAGCTGGGAGAGTTCTCGCCAACCCGCACCTATTCCGGCCACAGCGCCGACAAGAAGTCGAAAAGAGAATAAAGATGGGCAAGAAATCATCCGAACGGCAACTCGCCGATAACGAAGCGATGGCTTTCTCAAAGCATATCCGCATCAGCCCGCAAAAGCTGAATCTGGTGGCTGTAAGCATCCGCGGCAAGGATTGCGAGGCGGCCCTTGCCGAGCTCCGGTTTTCCAAGCGGCGGATTTCGGCTGATGTGAAAAAACTTTTGCAATCGGCCATTGCCAACGCCGAGAACAACCATCAACTGGATGTTGATCAGTTGTATGTGGCGGAGGCGACGGTGGGCCGCAGCTTGGTGATGAAAAGGTGGCGGGCCCGGGCCCGTGGACGCGTAGGGAGAATAAAAAAGCCCTTCAGCAATATGAGGCTGGTTGTGCGTGAGCGCGAGGAGACTGAATAATGGGCCAGAAAGTCAACCCCATAGGGCTGAGGCTTGGGATCATCCGGACCTGGGATTCCCGCTGGTATGCCGATGACAATTACGCCAAGCTTCTGCACGAGGATCTGCGCATCCGCGAATTCATTCATTCCCGCTTGGCCCAGGCAGGGGTTTCGCGCGTCGTCATTGAACGCCCCGCCAAGAAGGCCCGCATCACGATACACACCGCCCGTCCAGGTATCGTCATCGGCAAAAAGGGCGCCGACATCGAAAAGCTGCGCAAGGATATTGCAAAAGTCACCGGCGCCGACGTTCACGTTAACATCATAGAGATCCGTAAGCCCGAGATTGACGCCCAGTTGGTGGCCGAGAACGTCGCCCAACAGATGGAAAGGCGTGTCTCAACGCGCCGCGCCATGAAGCGGGTGGTCCAATCGGCGATGCGCCTCGGGGCGCTCGGCATCCGTATTTCATGCGCCGGCCGCTTGGGCGGAGCCGAGATCGCCAGGACGGTCTGGTATCACGAAGGAAGAGTTCCGTTGCATACCTTGCGCGCCCACGTCGATTATGGGGTTGCCGAAGGCAAGACCACATATGGAATCTGCGGCGTCAAGGTATGGATATTCAAGGGCGAGATAATGGCCCACGATCCCATGGCTATCGATAAATACGCCATGGAGCAACAGCCGTCCCGGTAACATGCCGGTAGCGATTTGAATTATTGAAGAAAGCCAGGAACAGTGCTTAGTCCGAAAAGAACCAAATACCGAAAGGCCCACAAGGGCCGCATCCACGGGCATGCCAAGGGCGGGACGCTGCTTAACTTCGGCTCTTACGGATTGAAGGCGGTCTCTCCGAACCGCGTGACGGCCCGCCAGATAGAAGCGGCGCGGCGCGCCATGACCCGTCACATGAAGAGGACCGGGCGCGTATGGATTCGGATTTTCCCGGACCTCCCAGTGACCCAGAAGCCGGCCGAGGTCCGCCAGGGCAAAGGCAAGGGATCGGTCGAATATTGGGCCTGCCGGGTCAAGCCGGGGCGCATCATGTTCGAGGTCGATGGCGTGACAATGTCGGTTGCCAAGCGGGCTTTCGAGTTGGCGGCGGCCAAGCTGCCGTTGCGGACCCGTTTCGTTTCGCGTCTGGAAGATGAGGGCTAAGGCGATGAAAGCAGGGGACATCCGCGCCAAGACCGACGATGAACTGAAAGGCCAGCTGACGGATCTCAGGAAGGAGTCGTTCAACCTGAGATTCCAGGTAGCCAGCGGTCAGTTGGAAAACACCGCGCGTATCCGTCAAGTGGGACGTTTGATCGCGCGCATCAAGACAATTCAGGGCGAACGCGTCCGAGCCGCGTCTTAAAGTAGGAACAAAGATATGCCGAGGCGAGTGATGCAAGGGGTCGTGGTCAGCGACAAAATGGATAAGACCATAGTGGTCAAGGTGGAGCGCCGCGTAATGCATCCGCTTTATAAAAAGTATATCCGGTTGTC